>NZ_JBQKFT010000008.1:0-133430 GCF_052119185.1 Bilifractor sp. LCP19S3_H10 | reverse complement strand
TCCTCGATATTTCGTTATCAGACCATATAATTTACCTTCACAACCCACATTCCTCAAAAATTCGTTATCCGTGGATCATTTCTCTCTGTCTCAGCCTTTTGAATACTCATTTTTTCGTTATCTGACACTCTCGTAGGATCATCGAGTCTCTAGTATACTCATATTTTCGTCATCTGGTTCACTTTATCTTCTTATCAACTGGATCTGATACTCAAATTTTCGTTAACTGAAATAAATCTCTTCTTTTATCAAACCGTATCACTTATCTTCTCAACCCATATTCCTCAAAAATTCGTTATCCGTGGATCATTGCTCACTGTCTCGGCCTTTTTACTACTCATTTTTTCGTTATCTAATCCCCTTCGTAGGATCATCAAGTTTTTTTATACTCATAATTTCGTTACTCGACAGCTTATCAACATATTATGCACATAGTTATCAACAAATAATGTTGATAACTATGTGTTCTTAATATCTTATAAATTTAGAATAACGAAAAATTGAGTATAAAAATAAATAGGTAACGAAAAATTGAGTAATCGTATCCTCATTTTTTCGTTACCTACAAAAAAAATATACTCAAAATTTCGTTTTCTGATACTCATTTATTCGTTTTTTATACTCATATTTTCGTTAACTGTCCTCTTTTTTTCGTTTTAAAAATCCGTAAAACATTATAAATAAAGGATTTTTGAAGGCTTAATATTAACTTTAACAAAATTTGTTGTTGTACATTTATTATATTCTTTCTACAGGCAAGAGATGTCTAACAACCATTAATGTCATATAACATCTGGTACATCCGCATAACCAAGATATCTACTACCGTATTGATCTTCTGGAAAACAATATGCATGATCCGTTTTGATAAAAATATTTTTATCATGATCGTAAAAATACCAACCACGTAAAGTAATCGCAAGTTTACGATCAATACCTTCTGGAATAACGAAAATCTTCTGTTTCGTTTTGGCTTCTTCGAGACCAATAACTTTTGTGGATGGTAATGGCCTTAAGGTATAAAAATTACCCCTCATGGTTTGTGTAGGAATCTTTGAATTCAGTGTTATAAAATGCCTGGAATCTTGTGACAAGATGCCCCATGTACCATTTAAATCGTCGGTATCAGTCGTATTAGGATGATATGGAATGAAAAATAATGGTTCATAAGAGAATTGAATCAAATCCTTTTGCTCAATTCTGGTACATTTGTCATACAAATTAAAGGAAGAAAGAGGCATTGTGTTATTCGAATTGATTGCGCCCGTAAGAAAATCAATAGACACTCCGAATATGCGCGCGAGCAGATCCAATCTTGCCGGATTTGGAATATGCCCATGTTCCCAGGACGAAACCGTCTGGGTTCGTACAAGCGGTTTTTGATTTTGATTCATGATGTTCATTGTGTCAGCTAATTGATGCTGCGATAATCCAGCATCTTGTCTAAGTTTTGTCAGGTTTTTTGAAAATATATCTCTTTTCTGTTTGTTTTCAGCTACTATCATTTAAAATTTCTCCTTGTTATGAGAGGAACCTGCGAGAAGTGGTCGTTTAAAAAGTATTAAACGACTACATCTATATTATAAATAGATCGGTTGTTGGCAATGTGAACTACTCGGTCATTGAATGGCCGAGCATCTGAAAAGATAAAAGATCTGCAGCCTGGGGAACCAGGCTGTTTTTCTTTTAGATTCCAGATAGCATCGGGAATTCGCTGTCCGCAGTTTCGGATGGCAACCCGCCGTACGTTGCGTAGGCGTATAGCAGTGGAGTCCTCCTCCACACCTGCCCATACCCGGACATGCCGGAGCACAGGACGCGGTACTTCATATGGACCATGACTTTCGCCATAGCCTCGTTGTTTTATGGTTAGGCAGTAGCCTTCATCATCTTGAAATTAGCTTTTGTCCATGCGTCGGATCGTTTCTTTCCAATTGCCCGGATTGCTGCCTGCCTTCCCTTGTGATCATACTTATATTTTTCGCAGACATCCAGAAACTCCTGATCTGTCGCGCGGTTTTTGAGAATTACAGAGGCATTGTGGTCTGCGTCATCGGTATGACCGCACAGAGTACAACGGAACTGTTTCCCGTTACGGCTCTTCGCATCGATATGCCCGCACACCGGACATGTCTGACTGGAGTAATCCGGCTCTACCTCAATGAAGGCCATACCATGCCAGTTCAGTTCTGACATCAGTTTTTCCTGCATAAGCCCTCTGGCAAAAACAGAAAGCTCTCCATTCAGCCTGCGGCTCTTGCGGAATTCCTTGATGTCAAGCCTTTCCAGTACTGTCAGTGTGTCACGGTCTGTTTTTTCGATGTACTGCCGAACGTCGGTAGACACCTCTTCCGAAAGCCATGCGTAGTAACGGCGTTTCTTGCGGTATGGCAGATCGGCTGTACGGATCATTTTTTCCAGACGATCTACCTTCCGCAAAAGCTTTAACCGGACCTCTTGTGGCAGGTTCTGGTGCTTACGAAGAAAACGCAGGATTTTAGTTTTTTTGTTGCGCAGATCTGACAAGCCCGCAAAGGACGGCTCCACAACATTCTTGTAGTAGGCAATGACCTGCTCCATTGTCCCGATGGAACGTCCATCGGAGCAACAGAAACAGTCGTTTATGCCGGTATCCACGCCGATGTATTTCTGTGGGTTTGGTGCCTGCAGCTTCTTTTCGAAGGAAGCCTGTACGCGGATCTTGTCTTTTCCCCAGAGGGTATAATGTACCGTCTTGGAGACTTTGTACTGTTTCATCCGGCGAAGACCGTCACGGCTGCACCGGATCGGAATAATAATCCGTTCCCCTTTTGCGTAGGGATTTGTGATGCGGATGACATAGGGATATGTTGTATTTGTCGATACTTCCAGACGCATGAGCCTGCTGTCCAGAGAGACCTGTTCCCGGTTTACATGTGGAATAGCAAAGCTGAGGTAGTGCGAGAGGTAGGAATCAGAGAACTCCTTCTGTGCAAACAGGAACTCGTCAGCGGTCATACCGCGAAGATCGGCTGCCTGTTTTTGATAGAAAGCACAGCTCTCTTTCTTCTTGATCCGGGCAGCAAGATCGTCCATGGCAGCAGCCATTTCCTCTTGTGACTTTCCTGTGATCGACATGGCGTACAATACCTTTGACTGTGTAAAGATCGTCTGGTTTTCCGCGTACATATTGATACGGATGACATCCAGCCGGTTTGCCAGCTTGGTAAAAGCACAGTCGAAAGCGTTCTGACAGAAAGCGGAATTGACTCCTGCCGGGCGGATAGACTTTTCCAGAGCGCGGACCCCGGACGCCTTCTTGTCATTCTTGACGAGTTCCATCGTCAGATCAGGTTTACTGGACAAAATCTCAATGTCCCTGTTTACCAGATCCGTATAATACAACTGGATCTTTTCCAACAGCTCCCGCTTCCCCGTATTGGGACTGCCAAACAGAAAGACAGCCTTCGTCATGGAAGCCTGATATTCAGTTGTCTTCTTATGACGCGCCTTTGGCATAACAAACGCCTTTCAATACTGCTTGATATCATTCAATGATTTATTGCATTTATTCCGCTACATACAGTAAAGATTATCCGGGCAGAATGACGCTTTCATCTCGGCCATTGAATGACCGAGGATTCCCGCTTAGCATCCTAAACACAGTTTTTTGTAGCCCAATGATATTGTCGTTTCACATGTCTAATGCTTTAGTACACTGTATATCCTGATATATGGCGTACAATAAGTATCATATTAAAAGCTGTATCGAATAATATTATACATCATATGATCGCAATATGATATGCGAGCAAAATAAAAAATTATAGGATATAATAAAAAAAACGTAAAAAATAATATAATTTCATGATATACTTTATATATAATCAGATATTGGGAGGACTACTAGAGATATGCTGCATTTTTACAACGAACAGGATCCGGATAAAATCTTTGAAGATATGACTCAGTTGCAGTCAATATACCTTCTGGGTAAAGAAGATGTCGGCGTATTGACCGAAGCAGCAATACGCCATAAATGTTCGATGACGCTTTCTTACGAAAAGGACTGCAATCGATATATGATGTATTTCGTGGAGACAGATAATTTAGATTCAGGAAATTTTTTTGAAAATCATAAAGCTGTTTTAGTTCCAGCTGCACCAATTGACTATTATGATGATGTGATTGACTTGAGCAATGAATGGGTATGAGAATTAAAAAATTAATCGGGAGAGTCATAACACTTCTCCTCTATGCTGTGACAATAATAGTTCTATTCGGAGTGATTTTTGGAATTCATCCCGTTAATCAGACATCCATGCGGCCGAGCATATCAGGAGTTGTAGTTACAAATAAGCTTGCATACTCGGTAAGAAACCCAAAACGCGGTGATATTGTAGTTTTTCGTAAAGATGGGCAGGATGTAATAAAAAGAATCATCGGGCTTCCTGGAGACCAGATAACTATATGGGGTGGAAAAGTTCTCATAAATGATAAGTTGTTGGACGAGCCATATCTTCCAAGTTCAGTGATCACGGATGGAAACACGAGCTATGAAGTGCCGTCAGGTATGTATTTCGTTATGGGCGACAATAGAGAAGAATCTTATGATTCGAGGTACTATCCTGACCCTTACGTAAATCGTAAAAATATCGAAGGCAGAGTCTTTTATTGTCTGCCATCTATTACAGAATTTCCCGGAAAAATAATCGTGCGTTATAAAACAACGGAAAAATAGGACGGAGGTAATGTCTCATGATTTGTCCAATTTGTAAAAATGAAATACCAGACAGTATCCCTTTCTGTCCGATCTGCGGACATGAAATCACGGAAAACGGTGATATAGATAGAAAAATCGAAGATGATGTTGCTGTTGAGGCAGGCAATGATCAGGCTGATGAAGTCGTAACCGAGGCTGTAAGATCAAACAATATCAAAAGGGAAGAAAATCTAAAAAGTCCGGTAGAAGATACAGATACATCAAATAATGATGTATCTGAAGACAGTTCCATTACGAGTAATAAAGGTGGTTACGAAAATTTATCAGACGATGAAAAAAAACGTATATTGAACAAAGTGAATGGAAGCGGATACACAGAAGCTATGTATGCTGCGCAGAAACCGATTCCGGGGAAATTGTCGGAAACGACGTATGTTAAAATATTAAAAGGGTTTGCTGCCTTGGCGGGAATATTCGCTGTGTCACTTATGGCACTGTATTTTATTTGACAGGTAAAAATATATGGTGCATAATTAAAATATAGTTTTGTATAAGATTTTTCGAGTCGATGAGCCAAGTGCTTGTCGGCTCTTTTTTTGTTTTTTATCATAAAATTATCAGCATTTATTGCTGTTTATATATATGGCCGAAAAGCCGGAAATAAAGTGAGACATGCGTAAGTATGTCTTTTTTTGTGGAAAGGAGACAAACATATGGGAACACTAAAACAATATGATTGGTCGAAGATCAATCAAATGAAAGCAGCATTTGATGAAAAGGCTGCTCTGCCAGTATCAAATTGGAAGGTTGAGCCGGAAGGTGAGCCGGGTGAGAAAGTCATGACTGAAAACGATTGGCTTGCTGCAAGACAGGCGGATTTCTCAAAACTAAAGAGAAAGAAAGCCCTCACTGAGAATTTTAAAAAATTCCAGAGAATCAATAATATAAAATATACAGTTACAGCTTCCGAATCGGCTGCTGCTACTGCCGATATTTATGCTTCAAACCCATGGGTATCAAAAACGGAACTTTGGAATCTTAAAAAAAACAGGATCCCACCGGTTCCCAAAGAAGAAAACGCTAATGCTCTGAAAAGAGGGCATCTGGCGGAGGACTATGTAATATATCTCGCTGAAAGTCTTTTAAACGAGAAATACGGCGAGAAGAATGTATTTGTATGGCAGGATAAACGGCTTTTTGTGAGTCGCGAGTATCCATGGATGTTCTGTGATACAGATGCTCATGCAGTAGTGATAGAAAACGGGAAGCCACGATTTATTTTGATCGAGGCAAAAACGGTTGGCGTCCATAATTATAAAGCACAGAAGCTGTGGCTATCCGGTCATGTACCGGAATATTATGAACGGCAATGCCGCCATGAAATGGCTACATTTCATGCCGATGCCGTTATGATCATAGCGGTATGGTCGCTTGAATTAAACGGCTACGCATACCAGTTTGTAGAATATGATGATGAAGAGGAAAAAAAGTTAATCAATAAAGAGAAAGACTTTATTGAGTCACTTCTGAATGATGAGGAACCGGAAGATTTAATCACACCGGTTCTGACATCCTCCTTTTACGGGAGGCTCTTTGCGAAGTCTAATGAAAAACAGCAAGTTATACTACCTCCGGAATCGGAGGATACCATCAACAAGATCATAGATTTAGATAATCAAATGGATGAGTTAAATGAACAATTAGAGCTTTTAGAGGCTGAAAAATGTGTTCAAACAAATCGTCTTTCCCGGTTGATGGGTACGGCTGACCGCGCCATTCTTGATCTAAAAGAAGGAACTTTTATTGTCCGCGAACACCGTGGACATAAAAGGGATAGATTTGACTTTAAAAAGTTTAAAAAAGAAAGACCGGACCTTTATAAGATAGCGGTTCACAAGAAGGAGGTACTGGACGAAGAGGCTTTAAAAGGCTTCAAACAAGAAGATGATTACTGGATTCACGGAGAGCTCAATGGCAATACCCGTTGGGATATTGAGTTTAAAGAAAAAAACGAGGAATAAAGCTGGAGGAGGGACTGCCCTCTTCCTTTTTTGTTGAAAGGAGAAAATCATGGAAGAAAGAGTTATTGTTGTAACCCGATTTGTTTGTATCATTAACAGATACGACAACGATTTTAAAATCGGAAAATTTAAAATTTTAAAAGCGTATGGCAATATAGATAAATATGTAGACGGTGAAAAAAATATAATCATCACTGGCTACAACGTACCGGAAACTAAATACATTCGATACGATATGATGTTTACACCTGTCTTTCATTCCACTTATGGGTGGCAGGGAAAACTACTCAAATGTAAGGACCACAAGGAAGTAAGTGAGCAAGGAATATTAAAATATTTAATTAACGGACCATTTCCGGGAATTGGTCCGAGAATCGCAAAAAAAATTTTAGATGCTTTCGGAGAAAAAACAATAGAAATTCTCAACGATCACCCGGAAGAATTACTAAGGATTCCAGGAATCAATGACAAAAAATTGTATGAAATTTGTCAAGCGAGAAAACAGAACAATGGTTTAAATTCGGTCATGGAAGATTTAATGCCAGAAGGTTTTTCTGCTTCTCAGTGCAAAAAAATATATGATAGATTTGGAGAAGTAGCAACAAGCCTTTACAAAACAGATCCTTGGAGATTTTGTGAAATCTCAGGAATCAGTTTTGAAAAATGCGATGAAATAGGTAAAAAAAATGGTTGTGATTTAAACCGAAATAGTCGTCTAATAGCAGGTCTGAAAGAAACACTTCTTCAGAATGAGCAGAGGGGAAATCTTGGAGAAGACAATAACCGAATGCTTGATGATATGAAGAAGGTCCTTGGCAACGTGGATAAAAGATCGGCTTTAGATGCAGCCAATCTTCTCAAAATTAATCACGAGATAAAAGTGACAAATTTTGGAAAAGGTTTAATCTATCGAAAAGAAGCATATGATGCTGAAATGACTACGGCAAAACAAGCTGTGGAGATTGGAATGCATTTCTATGATCATAGAGACAATGAAATTCAGCGTCTTATTCGAAAATATGAGCTCAATAACGAGGTCTCGTTTTCTGCTTCTCAAAAAGAAGCGGTTTCCTGCTGCTATGAAAATCCGGTTTCGATTATAACCGGAGGGCCTGGTACTGGAAAAACAACGACTGAAAAATTAATAATATCCATATTC
The DNA here is from genome assembly GCF_052119185.1 of Bilifractor sp. LCP19S3_H10. Lineage (NCBI taxonomy): Bacteria > Bacillati > Bacillota > Clostridia > Lachnospirales > Lachnospiraceae > Bilifractor > Bilifractor sp. LCP19S3_H10. Next base: position 125,548 of record NZ_JBQKFT010000008.1, on the reverse strand, counting down.
AAAGAATGTGGAAAAAAGGAAGGCAAAGAAATGACTTTTTGCTTACTTGCGCCTACAGGGAAGGCGGCAAAAAGAATGATGGAAAGTACGGGGCTTCCAGCAACTACGATAGACAGTAAGCTCCAATTATATAATGATGATGGCGTCAACGACGTTTGCGATACCAGGTCTTCTATAACAGAAGACGTTGTTATTGTAGACGAAGCATCGATGCTTGACATCTATAAGGCGGCAGCTATTTTGTCAAGCTTGAATGAGAATCAGAGATTGATTCTCATTGGTGATATTGATCAGCTTCCGAGTGTAGGACCTGGAAGAGTTCTTGGTGATCTGATCGATGCCGGAATACCGGCAGTGAGGCTCAACTGCCTTTATCGGCAGACGGGAGTTGAAGGCCAACTCATTGCAGAAAATGCAAATTTGATAAACCATGGAAACCCGGTTCTTAAGTACGGGAAGGGGTTTGAGTTTATCAAATATGAAAATGATGAGAAGATGGCTGAAGAAATTACTAAGGCCTATGTCTCCTGCTGTGACAAGTATGGAGTTGAAGAAGTGTGCTGCCTTCTGCCGACAAAGAAAACACCTTACATCGGTGTCTTTGACATGAACAGAAGGATACAGAGTGAAGTAAACCCGGAATCTCCTTCAAAAAGGGAAATCAGTGTATTCAACACAATTTTTCGTGAAGGGGACATTGTAATGAATATCAAGAATAATTCAGAGAAAGGAGTGGTAAATGGGGATGTTGGAACAATTATTAGTTGTGAAACTATGGATAAAATTAAAGTGGTAACTGTTAACTTTCAGGGCAATAAAGTCGTATATAAAGGATCAGAAGACCTTAAAGCACTAACCCTTGCATATGCTCTGACTATTCACAAATCACAGGGAAGTGAATATAAATGTGTACTTATGGGCATTTCAAGATCTGTGCCAAGGAGTATGCAAAAAAGAAATCTGGTGTACACCGCCGTCACCAGAGCAAAACAGGAAGTCCTACTTTTTGGCTCACCGATAACGTTTCATAATTGTATCCTCCGTATTGATACAAACAAAAGACTTACTTCGCTAAGTCACATGATTGAGTGGTATAGAAATAAAATCAATCCATTCTGTAATGACAAAGCAAATTGAAGGATTCCCCTGTGTATATTACACAGGGGAATTCTATTATTACAGAAATAGAACACAGAATCTTCAATTTTTTCTATTAAACGAAAATAGAATACATATTATCACGCCCCTTCAACTATCACGGTGATAGTAATATTTGAGTTGACTAAAAATACGGTGGTGAGCTCACCGTTTGTCTTCTAGAAAAGTGTGTCACTATCATGGTGATAGTAAAAAAATAGTAGTTTCCACCGTACAAAAATGGTATTATCTTTTGTATGGAGGGATACAATGTTTATCAAATTATTTGAGAAAATTAAGGCCTATTTAAATGGTGAACTGAAGGAAATTCCAGATGAACTTATGAATCTCGTTTTTCAGAAAAGTATTTTTGCTTTTCTAACCTGTGTAATTGTTTTTGTTTGTGCATTTTTTATGGCCACTGCCCTACTGATGGTTTTATTGATTATTACAGCAGCTATTTTATGGAATACCTTTACTTACTGTCATTATATTTTGGAGCAGCAATATGATTCCATCACGGAAGGAGAAGTTATTACAGTAAATTCCGGGAATCTTGCATCACGTTTTACTTCTTTTTTACACAATGAAAAAAATGTCCTTTTCAGGGATACAAAAACAGGAAACGTTTATGCCATACAGACAATGCGTAGTGATTATAAATGGAAGGATGGGCTTCTATTCACTGGCTATGTCCACGTTGCTTATACCGCAAACGACGGTACAAAAATCGTTTCTCTCCCAATTTTAATAAAACCGACAGGTACAACCTTGCAAAAGGTTGATGAATGAAGTATGATAAGATTATAGATATGTAAAGATATTATATGAGTCGATGAGCCAAGTGCTTACCGGCTCTTTTTTTTGTTTAATAATACTGCAAATGCAGTACGGCATACAGCTTCCGGAAAGCTGATTTTAATAAAAACACAAATGTGAAAGGAGGTGAAAGCATGAGCTTCGTATTGACTGCCGGTGATCCGGGAGGAAATTATGGTTTTATTGAACTACCAAAAGCTTTGGTATGTAATGACTTGTCTGGCAAGGTGCCAAAAGTCATTACAACCAAAACTGGTGCTACTCTTTTAAAATTTAAAGTAGCAGCAGAAGATTTATTTGGTAGTAATAAAAGAGCCGTATTTGACTGTGAAATCACAGATCAAGATATAGTCAAATACGTTCAAAAGTGGATCATTCCAGGTACAAGAGTGCTTATAAAAGGCACACTTAGAACATATGATCAAAATCAGAAAGGAGTTATTGGAATCGTAAAGGTCAATACCTTTCTTAGAATGGATATTGAACCTCGAGATCATAAGACAAAGGAATGATAATATTGATAATTATGCCGTTTCTTTTATATTTAGGAATAACGGCCCTCGATTCGATGAAGGAAAAAAATATTGTTAATAATGAACCTGAAGACGAACTTGTTATCATAGATCATATAGTGAAGGAACAGTATGGTCCTACGGCATCGTGGTCATTAAATAAACAGGAAGATGCGATAAAAATATCGCATCTTGAAACCGGAACTTATCCAATTCTCGTTAAAAAAAACGGCATTATTTCCTACACAAAAGTAGGGATCGATGTGGATACGGATAAGACTGAACTGGAAGAAAAAGATCGAGAAAAACCAGATGAAATTAAATCGGTTTCAAATGAAAACGGATCGGAAGAAAAGCTTGAGGATTTCAATCCTCTCAAGTGGTTTCAAAAACCGGAAATAAGAGATGCGGTCAGGTTGCTTAAAACAAGCAATCATTCAGAATTTCTGATACCGGAGGATTATCTTCCGGATAAGAAATATTGGCCTAAGATCCAAGAACAGAGATTAATTCTTGGATTTAAAATGGTGAGAATTGAGAACGATGGAATCAGCGTTCTCATAGATGATTAATATGTTAATGCTGTGATAAGCAGCGGAAAGGAGAAATGTATGAACAAAGTAATTTTAATGGGAAGATTAACAAGAGATCCCGATATCCGTTATTCGCAGGGAGAAAACTCACAGGCGATCGCGAGATATACGCTGGCGGTAGATCGGCGGTTCCGGAAGGAAGGCAGCGAGCAGACCGCCGACTTTATCGGGTGCGTTGCCTTCGGCCGCCAGGCGGAATTCGCGGAAAAGTACCTCCGTCAGGGAATCAAGATTGCCATTACCGGACGCATTCAGACCGGAAGCTACACCAGGCAGGACGGAACCAAGGTTTATACGACAGATGTCGTAGTGGAAGAACAGGAATTTGCGGAAAGCAAAGGCCATCAATCTGTAAAAGCATCCGATTCGGATCAGACACAGACATCTGATTCTGGCAATAAGCAGGTTCAAAATAAGAAGATAACGAAGCCGCAGACCGATTCGGAAGGATTTATGAGCATCCCAGATGGCATTGAAGAAGAATTGCCATTTGCTTAATTTGTAATTATAGAGAAAGTTATAGAGAAAGTTAGAAAAGGAGCGCTAATCGCTCCTTTTCATTTAAGAAAGGAGAAAAACATGGATAATAAAGGTAATACCTTTTCAGCCAACTATAATAAAAAGGCTGGAAGAAGTATAAAAACGACAAACCAGATGAAGCAGGAATATGCATCCTGGGCGGATGCGTGGGCCATTTTCAAACAATCGTATGAAAATGGGGCTTATCGTGTGCATTTTTTTGATGTACCATCTGAGTATGGGGTAAAAAAAATGCCTTATTATGTAGATGAAAATATGGGGATACTCGTCGGAATCGAGTTATCCCTCAACGGAGTAGATTACTTCCCCCCTATTCTTCTCCCTGTCTTGGATGCGAAGAAGAAGTCCATGAAAGTAAAATCATATAATTATTTGGTAAAAGACAAAAACGGAAAGCCGGAGGAGAAAAAAGTTGAGGCTGTTGATATGGCCGATATTAATCGGGCCACTATGCGATGCCTGGTGAAGGCGATCGCTATTATTACCGGGATAGGACTCGAGTTCTGGTCCAAGGAAGATAATCTTCAGCTTGATCCGGACATCACAGTTGAAGAAATGAAGGAGCTTAATGAGAGAATTGCTCATATGGGACTTTCTCTTAATGCTCTTATAAAAGCAACTTCTAAAAATATGAATAAGCCGGCGCTTCGGTTGGAAGACTTTACAGAAAGCATGTACCGTTTCCTTTCCCATCAGCTGGACCTGATGGAAGAAAACCCGGATAAAATAGATGCTTGCTTAAAAAAGAAAGTTGCAAAAAATGCAGGTAGACAGGAAGAATTTACCATGCCTGAATTTGTAGCATCAAACATGTAAGCCAATCACACCCCGCTCCTAAAGGAACGAAGTAGTTGGTCGAATTGAGAATACGAAAAGCCGCAGAATCAATTACTCTGCGGCTTTTTCTGAAAGGATGCGGTCAGTCATGTTATATAAAATGAACCAGGTATGGGCTGCGATACTTAACTTAGATCCATATCTGATTATTGAAAAATACTTTCAAAAAGTCCATATGGAAGGACAGCACATTGTTTTCCTGTGCCCTTTTCATAAGGATGAAGACCCAAGCATGAAGTTTACACCAGGAAAAAATATATGGAAATGTTTTTCCTGCGGTGCTTCTGGTTCGGGTATTGTATCTATCATGACCCGATATTTTGACGATGTGCTCCAGGCACCAATGCCAAATGATAATAAAGAAAAAGCAAACTATACAGTGTGTCGAATCGCATATGATTTCGATTTGATAACTGAAAAACAGTTTGAATCTTTTTCAAAACAAAAATATACAACCAAAGATGCAGCACTCTCCCACCCTGTTGAAGCAAAACAAACATGTAGAGACCAGATTACCGCTGATCCAGATGTGATAAACAATGTTTACCGGGCAATGGCGGAAGTGTGCGGGTTGTCTGAAAAACACAGGAAACACCTGTTGAGAGAACGGTTTCTGGTTGACGGGGATTTAAAAAATTATTTTTCATTTCCGGAGAGAAAGAAAATGTTCAAAAAAGGCGTGGATCTCCATAAGGCAATCCTGGACTTGTTGTGTGACCGTATCGCCAAAATGCGTTACGGGCGTGCTTTGTCAGAACTCTCCTTACCAGAAAAGAATGAGGTATATGGACTGCCATTTATTCAGAAGGTGATGAGGCAATTCCCTTATATACCGGGATTCTATTTCCGCCCTGTTACGAACGACGAGGTGGAAAAAACGAAAAAACTGTTCTCGGAAGAGAACATAAGGAAACAGATGGAAAATAGCCTATGCTACTTTGATTCTGAGAAAGGCAGAATTTATGGATTTTATGAATACATGTCCTATCAAGGGATCGGAATTCTGAATACTGACTCTCGTGCCTGGGTATGCGGTATTGATATCCGAAAGGATAAGGTAAATGGAAAGGAGTCACGATATGTCCGTTTTTCTTCGGAATTTGCTCATGGAAAAAGAAATTACATTGGGGGCTCTTCTTCTGGATCGCCTGGTGGTGTAATTTATCCGAAGGAACCGGGTGCCTGTCAGTTATTTGTAACTGAAGGGAGGTTCAAGGCAGAGAAAATTGCAGAAACCGGTAATATTGCCATTTATATTACCGGCGTTGCAACATGGAAGAATGCCATGTCACTTATTGACGAAGTAAGGGAATGGCGCACCAGAATTTATATTGCCTTTGATTCTGACGTTATGGGAAATAAAGCAGTACATAAGCAGTTGCAATCACTGGCAGAGGCATTACAAGAAAGAAATATGGATGTCCGTATGGTGGTTTGGAAACTAGAATACGGAAAAGGATTTGATGACCTGATGAATAACCAGGGAATCAATTATAAAAAATATGTAAAGGCTATCACATACCAGCATTTTGAAAGGTTGTATCAGGCCTGTCTGAGAGAACTGAATGACGAGGCTTCCAAATATGCCATTCAAAACTCTATCGAAGATAAATTAAAGCTGCAGTGAAAAAGCCGGGGATTCCCCGGCTTTTTTTAAAAGGTCATGTCATTCAGCATCTTCTTCTTCTCTTCGAGCTCTTTTTCAAGCGCTTCAATTTCTGTTAATGCGATATCTTTATCTTCTGGTGTTTTCACTTTATCAAACCATCCGAGGTATTTTCCCTGTGCTTCTCTTAACCGTGTTTGAAAACTTCTTGGTATAGGTTTTGGAGTATCTGCTTGTTTATTGTCTATGTCCTTGCTTACCTGAAGAAAAATGCTTGTAAATTCATTTTTCGTAATATTCTGTTCATGTAAAGCTTTATCGGGTTGATCCTCTGATTTCATCTGCTTCTGTAGATATAATTCTTTTACTCTTTCAACCAATTCTTTTTGTGCTTCTTTGGAAAGGTTGGCAGCACGTGACATTGAATATACAGAAATTCCATATTTATCAAGCGTTAATACGGATGGATCAAGTGTGGTTACTGCTTTTAACCGATACAATTGAGCCTTTGAATATCCTGTTCTGTTTTTACTTAAAAGTGCAGAAACATGATCCATTTTTTCGTCTTCTGTCATATTTGAATTTTTATAGAATGACATAGCATGATTGAATTCTGCAATTTTAAACCTCACATCTTTGTCCCTTGTCTGTGCGTTGGCGTCGAAATGTTGTTGAAATCTTTTATATTCGTCGTTTTCATATGGGCGTACTCTACATGGAATTGTGGTTGCCCCATTTTTTTTCAAGGCTTCCAGCCTTCTATGACCGGACAGAATTTGGTATGTTCCGTTCGACATGTCATATACGGTTATTTCATGTAGTAATCCATTTTCTTTTATGGACTGTGCAAGATCGTCAATATCGTCCATAGGGATATCTGCATTGAACGGATTTGGAAGAATCTTATCAATTGGTATTTCTACGATTTTATCCGTCCCTGTTACTGCTTCCATTGATTTTTCAAGAAGATTCTTTGCCTGAGCATTTCCTTTGAGTGCTTTCATATCATAGTTTGCCATTGTTGTACGCTCCTATTTTTTTGATGATTTCATGTTCTAGTCGGTGCATCTGGTTTCCAACGCGAGACGATGTAAAGGAACATAAAGGAACTCCGAATGTCTCTGCTTTATCAACGTCTGAACTTTCAAAAATAATCTCCTGAAACATTTTATTGCCAAGGGATTCCCGAAAAGTTGTGAGCCATAATTGTTTCGAAGACTCTCTTTTTTTGTATAAATTAAGTACTGCTCCGAGTAACTGTGTATTACATCCCGCAGCATTGACCTTTGCAATGCTGTCAGCCATGAGAGATATGCTGTTTGCATCTCTTGGTGATGGCTTTAGTGGGACAATTACATAATCTGCAGAACCAAGAGCCAATAAAGAGATACCGGAATACTCCGCATTTGAGGTGGCCATATCAAATAATATATATTCATACTCATCGTACAATGGTGCAAGAACATCATCAAGTACCGTAAAAATCAATTGTTCATTTCCATCATCATCTTCTCCTACAGGGACAACGACTTCAGATAGTGTTTTTCCCGCCGGGAGAATGTGCAAGTGTATAGATTCATTTCGGTCGGGTATTCGCATGCCGGAAGCGGATTTTTTATATTTCGGATAATCCCTTGTTGTATAAATGGCTTTATGAATGTCAAGACCATTTAGCAGCACATCTGCCAATGAGTTATGATTATCTTTCTCATATTTTGGATTAGATGGAATACCATCAAAACTATCCTGTAAATACACTTGAGAAAGATCGTCCTGATCATCACATACTACAATTAAGGTTCTATGACCTTCTTCTTCCAGGTATCCGGCTATATTAGCGCAAAGCGTTGATTTCCCAACGCCCCCTTTTCTTGCGCCAAAAGCAATTTTTATAGGCTTTTTCACTCTCCTGCTACTCCCTTCTATTCACTATCACGGTGATAGTAAATTTCATCTTGCTGATTGATAATCAAAAAAACGATCCATTTCTATCTTCTGATCTTCTGTCAGGGCTCCTTCTGTCCACCAATATTTCTTTGTCCATAAGGCATTCATTGCTCTGAGCTCCGGAAACTCCTTTCTCATTTTTCCAGTTGTAGCTCGTTTTACAATTTTTACAGCCATCTCAGGTGTGATACCTATGGGAAGATCGGCTTGTATCACAACACCATAAGAACGAAAATATAGTTGTATGTTTGTAACACCATACTTATGTAAAGATGCCAGGGCCTGATCTTTAAAAAATGATTGAATGTTCTCATCAAGAAAGATCTTTCTTTTCCTGGCAACTGCAAAAGCTAATGTTACAGTAAAGGTAATTGTTTTCATGATTTCATCATAGCACCGTATGTGTGAGAAAGCAAGCAAAACTAACACAATCACGAATTGTAAATATGTGAAAGAAAACTCTAATACGCATTAGATGTTGCTGAATATTAAAAATAAAGTATAATAAAATAATAAAAATCGGAGGTAATTATGTATGCACATATATGAGGAAAATAAATACAATATTCTTGCGGTGGATCATGGGAATTATGCGATAAAAACATCGTTTGATCAATTCACAAGTGGATTGAGGGAAGATTCTGTCGCCCCTGCAATGGGTGAGGAGTACATTTCATATAAAGACGGCAAATGGATGCTTAGCGGGGACGTTCCAAATTATATACGGTCGAAAACTGAATATGAAAATCTCTTTGTTCAAACTCTTTTTGCGGCAGCACGAGAATCCAAAAATCAACGGTTGGATCTCTCCCGCCCTGTTTCACTCGCTGTAGGCCTTCCACCTATGCACATGCGAACAGAGAAGAAAGAAATAGAAAAATATTTTAAGGAACGTAATGAAACCAGATTGGTTTATAACGGCAGCAAGGGGATACCACTTATTTTTGATTCGGTATATGTATATCCACAAGCGTTGTCGGCTATCGCCTATGTTAAATATGCGGCATCGACAGGAGACTTGCCAAAGCCAAAATTTATTGATTTCCCTTCTCTTTTGATTGTTGATATCGGTGGGGGAACAGCTGATACCATTTATATTCGGGATGGGAAAACCGTTCTATCGTTATGCAAATCTTATGAACTTGGCACAAATTTTTTGATTGAAACGATTATGAATGATATGTCAATGAATCTTGGAATAACCATATCTTCACGAATTGCAGAAGATATTTTAATGGGACGGCCAAATATTTATACGATTGATCCAGATGATGAAACGTCCAGACAGGTTGAAAGAATAATTAGACGTGCTAGAAAAGAACACGTTAAAAATCTGTTATCTAAAATCATGATGGATATTAGTGATGCGAGAGCTGTTCCTTGTATTTTTGAAGGAGGTGGAGCTGAACTTTTGAAGAATGAAATTATGTCGGATAGTTTGGCTAAGATTCGAAGCCCGAAATGTGAATTTCTGACAGATCCTCATTACAATGCAAGAGGATATTTTTACCTTACAGACTTACAAAAAAGACAGGTAAAATAATGCGTGGAAGGAAATTAAGATGGCAAAACTTACAATACAATTGCGGGATGCAGAATATCAGTATTTACTGTCACGTTGTTCCGCAAGAAGAAAGGGAAAGTACATCTCTGATTTGATACGGGCCGATATGGAAGGTAAATTGCGACTCGAAAGTGAGAAAACAGCTTACTATCACCGTGATAGTAAAAAAAAGCGGAACAATACTTCCTGCACCAGTGATAGGGAACAGAAATGCGACGATGTTTCAAAAAGAAAGAAGAACGACAAACTAAATTCTAGCGACAAAGAAAATAAAATCAGTTACTATCACGGTGATAGTAAAGAATATCAGCCGCAAGATAATTCAAGTGACTACAAATCAATTAAAAATAAAAAACAAGAAACCCATAATATGACAGTAACTCGGGGGAATAGTATAGATGGATTAGAAGAGACCGACAAACAGGTGGATGAGACCAATTACAATGCGTCCATTCAAGTAGAAACAAAAGAAACACTTCCAGCATCATCCGATAACCAGTTTCTAAGTATGTTTAACGACTTTGAGTAACAGGAAGGAGGATCTATTAAGTGAAAAGAAAGAACATATTATTTGTTGTTATCATTCTATTGCTACTGGTTGCTTCGACTATCATTGTTATTGTAGTACGTACGGCGAAACATAGCAATGAAGTAGCAGAGAATCAGATGAATAAAGAGCAATTTGAAACAACAGACGAAACAGAAGACGTCGATAGTGAAAGCGTACCGCTGACGTTTTCTTTACAAGAGGGGATTGATCGGACATATTTTGTTGATCCATTCAATGAGATCAAGGAATTAAACCTATCTGATGAAACGGTAGAAAAACTTCGGAAGGAAATTGGTACATATGAATACAAGACAATAAAGAATTGGTCACCATGGTATGCCATTTCTGTAGCTTCGGATATTGTTCCGGAAAATGGTTATAAGATCGTTTATTTATCATCAAATTATGATGCAGGATATGAACTGAAAGTTTTTGACAACTCACAGAAATATGAGTGTAAACCAATCACGCAAGATGCTTTGAATGATGCACTGGGAAAATATGGAAATTATCCAGATCCGGATGAAGCATTTGAAAATGCGTACAGCAGTTCAGCCGAATGAGGAGAAAACTATGCGGGAGAAAACAGCGAAGATTCAATGGAAGAGCGTTAAGATCAAAATCGGCATCATTTTGTTTGTTTTTGTGTATCTGGCATCATGCATCCTGCTATCTCCGACGCAGGTACAAGCATCTACAAAAAAACTTGGTGGCGCATTGAGCGGGATGACCTTCGATGATGGATATAAAGAAACATCAAAGATGAAGTTGAGTAATGGTGCACAGGCTGTGGAATGGGTAGTTGGCAGCAGACCGAAAGACATTTCTAAAGCTGGCTGGATTAAATATGTTGTACACAATAAAAAGACAAATAAAGATGTCGATTTATATGTAAGATACGATATCAAAGCAGCATCGAACTATTATGATGGAAATAATAGTCAGATTAACCTTTCAAATGATCCTACGTGGGAATATCATAACCTGATTTATGCCGGGTGCGCATACAATGCGAAAAAAGCGAATACATCAGATAGCTTTGTTCTGAAATCAGCTGATCTGTATTCTGACAGACACAGCGGAACAGTAACGACAGATTCAGAAGGGCATGTGCGGTGGAATACCGCCAGCGAATTAAATGACGCTACTGCCGGACAGATATGGGCAGGAACAGCAAAGCCGATAACCATTGTGTTAAATCGCGATCAAAATGAAGAAGCCAGGACGAATGAGGATGGTGTAATTGATACAACCACAGACGGTTTTAACGATTATAAAGAAGCAGAAACAGAAGATCCTGATGATCAAGACAGTCTGCTGCAAAAAGCCGCTGCAAAACTTTTTAATTTTCTTCTTACCCCAATATGGGTATTAAATAATGCGATTGTGGATTGGCTTACGGTAGGCATATCGGAGGGCTTTCGACTGCATCCAAGACCAGAAAATGGAATTGAAGATCCGAATAATCCGTCTTTTGTTGGAATGGTAGCTACAATGGCCAAACGAAGTCTGCAATCATCGCAAGTATATTATTTCTTTAACGCTTTTCGAATTGTTGCTTTAACATTTCTTGCATTTGATATGATTATTGGACTTTATCTGTGTATGGTAAAACAGGATAGCAACGATGATTCGCCACTGAATATCGTATTTCGTGGGGTAGCAGGGACGGGATTGATTATGCTGATCTATCCTTTGCTGGATCGTGTGATATGGCTGTTTTTCGGACGAAATAGTGGAATGCAGGCGTTTTTTATCCCTGGGAATGGCGTAACCATTGATCCGGATGCACTAAAAAGTCTAACGAATGTAGATTTAAGTGGTCATTTAAATGCAACTGCGGATAATCTGCCGATCATAAATAATTTGTTTATGATCGTGTTGCAGGTATCTCTTATCTTGACTCTCTTGCGATTGTATTTGGAAATTATTGAACGATGGCTACTTTGTAACCTGATGTATATTATGGCTCCTCTTGCCATGGCTATGTTGCCCTCCAAGAGCACCTCTGGTATTACGTCAAAGTTTATTCGATCCTTCATTGCCGAGTGCCTGATCATGGTATTTAACACCTGGTTGGTTCAGTTGGCAATCATCATGTTAAACAATTATTCCTCAGATGCGAATCCCTGGAAGAATCTTAATGATGGATATGGCGGAAACCTTGTATATATTCTTGTTGTGATTGGAATTCTTCTTGCAGCAACCAAAATCGACGATTATCTGAATAACATGGGTCTTTCTGCACTGAAAACGGGAATGGGTCTTGCATCTGCTGTTATGGGTGCAGTTGGATCAACAGTAGCTATTACTCGTGCAGGTGCAGGCCTTGCGAAAGCTGGATGGAGTGCGGGGAAAGCCGCTGTCAGCATGACAACAGGTAAGGCATTGTATGCAACAACAGGAACTGGAAAAGGGCCGAATATTCTTTCTTCTATGACAAGATCCGGTCATAAGGTGGATAAAGCAATGAATAATGTCGGACGAGCAGAACCGAAAAACAATGCAATTGTTTTTGGAGAAGCAAAGCGTGGTCTGACACCGGAGGAATATCAACGCAGAGGCGGCAAAAGCCATGTTCTTACTGGGCGGACCGCTGCGGACTTTCTTGCTAAAACAACTGGTAATGAAAAAGGACAAAAGTGGAAGTGGGATAAAGGCACAACCTATAATCCTGTCACAGGAGAAGGCCATGCGGTTGGTATCGTTGGTGGAAAGAAAGTTTCCGGAAATATTTCCAAACGGCCCGGTCAGGACGCAGTTGATATTGGTGGAGGATTATTCCTGAGACAGGATAATGGAGATAAGCATATTGGCGGTGAGTTGGATAAGGGTATGTATAAAGGAGAGGTTCGTCAGATTGGAACATATAATAATATGAATTCGAATCTTTCTAAGGAGGAGAAGGCAGCGCTTAAACAAGAGAGTGAGCAAACATCAATACCGAATTACAATGAAACTCATTATAATGCACTGAATCAGGATAATCTGAGAGCCATAGGAGCTGAAAATGCTACTCATGTGAGGAGTGAAGGAAATGGAGAGATTAGCCTTTTCCATTATGATAAAGACGGAAACGAAGTGGTTGATGCCGGATTATCCTATTCTCCAGAAACATATGGTAATACAGAACCTCTGAAATATCAGAAACAAACAGAAGATCATAATATCGGAGATCCTGTAAAGATTAATGGAAATACAGTATATGGTTTAGTTAATGGCGAAAACGGTGAGCAAAAGCTTAATAATTCAGAGGAAGGCTTACAGGAAGCTGCATATAACCTTGCAGAAAAGCTGAATCAGGATGATAAGACAAATAGCTGGAAAGCCATATATGGAAAAGACGATTCTGGCAAGTATCTGGTAGAGAATGAAAAGAAAGGTGAACAATACAAGATTCAGAAACCAATTGGTACATACCAAAAGGGAACTTCGGTAATGGAAATTAAAAATCCAGGTGATAATGAGTCTTCTGCAAAGGGACAATATATTCGTATTCAGCATAGTCAGATGCGGGATTCTAAAAATCATGGATCATTTTCAGAAGATACAAACAAATCAGCAAGATCGATTACGACACCAAGAACTGAACCGAGTTCTTCTGCGAGTCCATTGCCGACACAAGGTCAAACACTGAATAGTTCTTCTATTCCAAAGCCAACGCCGGCAAATTCGCCAATATCAATTCCGACCAATAATGCTGCTTCTCAAACACCTGCAAATAGTTTGCCAAAAACAGCATCTGAATCATCAGGAATGAATGGAACGTCATATCAAGGAAGCAGAGATAGTTATCGTGACGGAAACCGAGGGAAAGAAAAACCCATTAAGTACGATACTGCTGGAAAACCAGTTCCGACGAGTAGAAGCAAAGGAACTAAAAAAATGAAGTGAACTAATATTGTTTTTTGTCAAATTAAATGTATAATATTATTAGATATGTAATATATCATACATGAAAGGAGAAAAAATGATGAACAGCAAAATATGTGCTGCACAGACGAGCGTAAAACGGTCGGCTGATCGTACAATTGATGAATGGAACAATTCAAAAATTGGGAAGATTGCCGGCGGGATTATGATGCTATCTGCTGTGGCAACATCGATGTCCCCGGTTTTTGCATCCGGTGATATTAAGAGCGCATATGTGGATCTCGCAAATACATTTTTTCAGTTGATCCAATCGCTTTTTGGTGTCACTTGTTGCGTGGTTGTTCTGGTATCGTTATTCCTTATGCTGATTGCAACGGATGATCGTGGTGTTCAGTCTGGAATTCACAGAATCAAAATTGCGGTTGCTTGTCTTGTGATTGCTTATCTCGTACCATTCATTATCCAGAAGATTTTGGATGCTCTGAAAGGAAATAATAGTACAACGATCAACAACCTGGATCTTCCGACCTGACTTTTGACTGGGAGAAACATAAAAGGGCAGGGATTCGTCCCTGCCCCATATTTTTATAATTCTTTCATGTGTGATTTTTACCAAGACAAAGTTAAGAAAAACACAACATTTTTGAGGTGTAAAAAATGGCAGACACAAACAATGACCTGGTCTTGCTGACGATGCCGGTGTCAAGCATGTATGGTGCTTCGAGCGGAAAAATATTCGGAATCAGCATGTTTAATGTACTGGAAGCAATCCTTATGACAGGGATTACATTGCTGATTATTACATCAACTCCTCTTACCGGGATGTTAAAAATCATTGCTTCTCTGTTCTACGGAATCCCGATTTTTGCTTTCAATATTGCCGGGATACATCATGAGGATTTTATCCGCTATACCATAGGGCTTGTGAAGAGAAAGCGGAAAGGGTCAAAAAGAAAATTATATACGCCAATAAAATCCGTGATTGAAGATGAAAAGAAACAGAATGAAAAGGTAGCTGAAGTTACAAAGCGCGATGTGAAAGAGTCAATATTATGGCGATTAGCAGAAAAACTGGAACAGTAGATAAAAGTACGCAGGAATGGCTGCCGAAAATGACAGTAAGAAACGGGATGGTCATTTTGGACGACGAAATCGGTGCCAGAAAGTACGTAAAGGTTATCGATGTCAGACCGATTCCATTTTACACCCTGCCGGAAGAAGAGAAGGAACGAATTTATACTGCGTTTAATGAGTGGGTTCGTACTGCGCCGAAAAACTGGGGTATGTGCGCTACAACCATGGAAACAGATATTGAAGGGCTTGTACGCTATATCGAAAATCAGTCGGAAAAAGAAAACAGCGAAAAGGTAAAAGAAGAGATTGATAAATATACAGATTGGATGCGATCGATTTCGAGAAAGCAAACGGTAGACAGAAAAACGTATATTTTCTTCGAATATGAAGCTACAGAAGATGAACAGGCAGAGAGTGAAGAAGAGATTGCTTACTATCTTTCGGACAGAGTAGAGCAATACTCTGTGGTCTTTTCCGGGATGGGCATTGGAATTAACGAGCATAAAGATGATTATGATGAGTTTCTGATGGAGATGCTCTACCGGTATATGAATCGAAAAACATCAAAGAATGTCCCGTTTGCGGACAGACAAGCATTTATGGAGAACGATGCCTGTATCCTTCAAAACTCATATAGTCCAAATGTGGATATCCGAAATTACCTTGCTCCGAGTTATGTTGATGACAGACACGAGCAATATGTAGTGATTGATGGAATTTATTACACCATGTTGTATATGCAACCGCTTACCATGCCTTTGTCCGCTGCTATTGGATGGTTGGATGGTATTACTGCATTTGGCACATCGGTTTCGTTTAGTATTCAGTTCGAAAAGATGTCGCACGATTTTACGCTGAATCGCCTGGAACAATCGGAAAGAATCACAAAAGCCATGATCCGGGATTCCCGTAGTGGGGGGATTCAAGAAGACAGACGACGACGGGCAAACAATATCCAATATGTCACCGATCGTATGAGAAGCGATGAGGATCTATGGAAAACAGTACTGGTTGTTGCACTGTCTGCGAATACTCTGAAAGATTTAATGAGCTTGAAACGGAACTTCATACAGGCCATGCGGCGAGGGCATATCCGAATGATTGAATGTTACAATCGGATGTCAGATGCTTTTTTTATGACGATGCCGATTTCATACCGAAACAGGCCAATATGTTCCTACGCAGAGAATGATTTCCTTACGAGTGCGGTAGCAACCACGTTCTTATTTACAGACTATAACATCAATGATCCGCACGGGGCCGTGCTGGCAATCGATGAAGCAGGTAAACTCGTTCGATTTGATCCATTTAATACGGATGCACGAACTAACGCGAATGGGATTGTTGTCGGTATTTCCGGATCCGGAAAAACATTCGCGATGAACGTTCTTTTGAGACATATGCGATTGATGGGAATGAAAATGCGGTTGATTCTTCCAATCAAGGGCGATATCGACTATCATCGATCCACAGATTCGGTTGATGGGGAGTTCGTATCACTGATGCCTGGATCACAATCTTGTGTCAATATTTTCGAAATCCGATTGCAGGATGACGCAGATGAGAGTCTGATTGCTGGCGGCGCATTTACTCATAAATCTTTACTGGCAGCAAAAATTGAAGAAATCCGTGCATGGCTGGTGCTGCGATCTCGTCAGACGATGAAAATGGACGAGAAAAACATGGTGGATCAGGTCCTTTATGACATGTATGAGGATTACGGAATCACAGAAGACAACGCTTCCGTCAAACGATTTGTAGAATCCGGAAAACCTTTTCCAACATTCTCAGATTTTGACCGATATCTTGCCGAGGTCGAGGAGCTCAAAGTCGTCAGAAACTCTATTCAGATGTTCGTCCACGGCCGATGCAAAAATTTGAACGGACAAACAAATGTTGATCTTAATAACAAATGGATCGCATTTGATGTTGATAAAAATGTGTGTGGCGATATGTTGGCTGAATATTACTTCATTGCAATGAGTATTTGCAATGCAGATGCTCATCGAAGTCGTACAGAATATGTACTTCTGTTTTATGACGAAGTGCAGGAGGTGACAAGAGTTCCGGAAACAGCAGCTTCTATTGATGAACAATACGCGACAATGCGAGGATATGGTTCAGGTGTATGGTGCGCAACGCAACAGGTTGGAAAATTGACACAGATGGATATGGGCGGTGAAGTATCGCATACCATTGTTTCAAATGCGGCAACAAAAATTATCATGCAGACCGATCCATCGGAAGCAAAAGAAGTGAACCGGATGTTTGATCTTTCGCCTGATGAGCTGAAATATGTGACGCAATCGCATAAAGGAAGTGGACTGTTTATCGCAGGTGGCGCTCATTCCCGGATGAAATTCATTGCAACGCAGGATGAATTCTGGACGTTTAATACGGACCCGAAAATGGAAAAAAAGCGTCAGGAATACCTGGGTCTGACAAGACTGGAACAAAGTTGATGATTTGCTTCCGGCGTAGGGCGAATTTTACTATCACGGTGATAGTAAACAAAGAATCACAGAAGAGCGGGGCTAAAAAGGGGGATAAAAGATGTCAGTTTTCCATCAGGTCTACCAACAGACCATATTTGATATTGTCAATCATTTCCAGACAATCACTGTAGAACAAATCATGGAGATTATGCATCCGGAAAACTCAGAAAAGGATTCCAAAATACGATTTGCTCTTTTCCAAATGATAAAAAGCGGACTGATTAAATGCAGCGATGATGGTACGGTCATTAAACTTACAGATCGGACTCCAGTAAGAGATACCTTATTGGATTGTATATGGGTTGCCATGGAATTGGCTTGCGCGAATGATGACGAAGAGGATGTATCGTTGAAAGATAAATTCCAATGCATCACAGCCGCAGCTCCTTTTTCGAGACCATTAAAAATTGTATATGCAAGTCCGGATAATAACAGCGTGTATTATATTGCCGCTATAAAAGAAAACCGGGCAAACGAAGCACATGTATTGCATGAACACCTGCGAAATGCCCTGAATGATTATGATGGTCAGGGAGCAGCAAAGGTAAAAGTAATTATGGTCACCTGGGATCATGAAACCGCACAAGCCATCCCGCCAATGCCTGAATTTGATGTCATGACAGTTGTACTTACCCGCCCATTTGCAAGGGAATTAGATCATAATGTAAAGCCGGACATTGAAGTTTATAAAGTTACGAAGGCTTCGCAATCCATAAAGAAGGAAATTGAAGATAATAAATGATAAGCAAACTAAAAAAAGATGTACAGCAGGTAAATCATTATTTGGAACTACTCGAGGGTAGTGGAACCGAAGAGGAAAAAAACGAGATTTGTTATCGGTTAATTACTCGTATGGAAGAAATGACGGTGGATGCCAGAAACCAATTTCCCGTGCAGGCTTATCAATATACGAGCGATCATACTTGTGAGTTTGAAGATATTGATAAAAATGAAAAGTTTAGTATCTGCTATCACATAGATAATGGGGTACTCCATTTGATGATTCCACGTATGATCGCATGGAAAAGAAGTGATCATAAGCTCGTAAAAGCATATTATGGAAGATTTCGGGAAGAATTTCTTCATATTGTTCGATTATCAAGATTTACCCTTCCAGAGCAGTTTGTTATCTGGTACAGGCATTGCTACAAAGGTAGTCTAAATGGACGCGATGTTCTTGACCATGACAATATTGAAACAAAGATCATGACGGATCTTCTTTGTCGGTGTTTTGGCATGGATGATTCACCAATGCATTGCGAGACATATGTATCCTCCATAGGAAACCGAGAGGATTGCAGCGAAATATTTTTAATCCCAAAAGATAAATTTATGGAATATTACAGGAGAATTAATACCAAATGAGTAGCGGACGAAAGTTCTTTTTGCCGGGGAGCCCTTCAAGAACCATAATGAACCTTGTATTCTATTGTGGTTGCCTGCCGTATCGCTGCCTAAGCCTTTTCAAAGATAATGCAAATACATTCCGCCGTTCTGCGTTAGAACTTGTAAATAATGGATATCTGGAAGAAGTACGCTATAAAGGAGATACGAGAGTAGGTATCCGCACATTGATCCCAACAAAAATGGCAATATCAATGGGAAATTATTCAAAAGAGTTTTTTCAGGGGCAGGAATTTTTTGTAGCTCATGGGACAAACCGAATGCGGACAGATTCAGGCGAAAGACAAACACAATCAGAAATAAAAAGAGAACAGTTGATTCAGAGAAATCTAACAACGTCAGAAGCAGCAGCTTTTTTTGTTTCGACAGCCGGGTATGCAGATGATTGTATATTATCAGACAAGGATATACAGATTCTCCCTGGATTTAAGGCCGGGTATGAAATCTTATCGGATAGCGCAACAATCAGCGTTAATAAAGCGGAGTATTTCAGACCAAACGGACTAAATATTGAACCAAACACATGCGCTTTTTATACGAGCTGGGAATTGAAAATGGGACTTCCGGATGCTCAGGCAAGGGCGTGCAATGGTCGGATTCAGGGAATGATATTCAATGGTGGTCATGTATATTCGGTTTTGAACATGCCAGGAAAGTTTCCTGTTCTGATCCGTGGCAGTGCCGAACTGGATACAAGGCTGACTTTAACAAATGCTATGCAGAAGTTTTGTACGGAGGAGGTGCGGCTGGAAAATCAGTCTACTGTCATTCTTGCTGCAAGACAAGACCTGATCTGGAATTTGCTAAAAGGATCTGATGGAGGACGGGATAAGGTAAAAACATATTATTCGATTGATGAAGGATCTATTTTTCCAAGAGAGTCTTTGTATTTTCCATTATCGAGAGAAGGTGCTATGGCTTTTTCCATGATTCTGACAAGCGGAGGACGCCAGCGATTGATTACTCTTTACGCACATGCTCCGAAGAAGACAAGTGGAAATATTACCTGCGACTATGAAGAGGACAACCTTCATGTTTTATGTTTCCTGATTCCCGATTTATATCGGTTACGAATGTTTACGCAATCTGCTGCTTACTATAAGGATCAAGGATTTGTAATCTACTGTTACTCATTTATGGAACAATTGGTTCTTCGATATATAAAAGCGTATTCGAACATCAAGGTTATTGGGATTCCTGTCGAGCAGGTTTTTGCAGATTTTAAGACTTCTAAGCGAGGATTCTCGGCCATTTATAGCCGAGAAGGTGACAAAAGCATCGTTGGAGAACACGTATGAGAAATTTTTATGAAAAACTCTTGTTTTTGCGTAGGGAGCATAAAAGAGGGCTTATTCGTGGCTGTTTGATCCTGATTGCAGTTGATGTGATGATATCAGCAGAAATATTTGGGGCATCCAGCGAAATTATGGATGGGGAAATGCACGTTAGTTTTTTCGAAAAAATTCTTTCAGCCTTTCAGCATCCACTAGCTATGCTCATTTTGTACTTCATTTTGTTTTCTCTCATGTATTGGGGAATGACAAAACTATGGTATGAAGAGGACACAGATGATGATCCGCGCGAGTTTGCCGAATCTGGAGAGCATGGAACAGCAAGGCAGATGAGTGATACGGAAGCCGAAAACTACTATTTAGTCAAGGATATTGACGATGAGAATACGAAAAATACTATCATCGGATGGCAGAATAAAAATCTGCGGAAAGTTTATACTTTTGATCCGGAATACACTGGATTGAACGAACATATGACAGTATGTGCTACATCTGGTGCCGGCAAAACGAAATCGGTAGTATTTCCTCTGATTTTTCAAATTTTACGCAGAGGAGAATCTTTTGTAGTTACAGATACATCCGGCGAGGCTGCCGAAAATCTTCAGGGGATTTGCAGAAAAAAAGGGTATGAAGTACGGATTATTAATTTCATAGATCCGATTCATTCAGATGGGATTAATCCATTGACGTTATTCGATTATTCCAGAGATCCGGTGCAGACTGCCGAAACAATTGCAAATCTGATTGCTGCGAACTGTGCAGAGGAAAACTATTTCTCACAGGCTACCGAATCTTTTTTATCATTCCTTCTCGTTTATGTGGCAAAGCCCTGGGCAGATAAAAGTGAAGGCGGATGCAGCAATGATAAAAATATGCGTAATCTTCCAGCGCTGTATCAACATGCATTGAAATCTGCCTCTGAATTAAAAAAGCTTCTTAGTACTATCGACCGGCAAAATCCTGCAAGGATTGCAGCAGCGTCTTGGGCAGAGTCGGACAGTAAGCATCAGGAACAGACAAGGATGACAGTGCAGGCATGGATGTCAGCTTTGTCAATCCCATCCGTAGTGGAAATGCTTTCGCATAATGACACCAGCCTTATTGCGCCAGGATTAAAAAAATGCGCTTACTTTATTTCTGTTCCTGCGAATGTCCATAGTATGAACTGGCTGGCGGCAGTGATCTACAGCTGCATGATTGATGCACTGGCAAATGGAGTTGCTTATAGTCAGCCGGGACAGAGACTTCCCGTTCCGGTCAACCTGATTATGGATGAGTTTCCTTCGATTTTCCATATGGTGAACTGGTCCGGCGTATTGAATAACGTACGAAAGAATCGAATCCATATTTCGATGTTTTTTCAATCTCTGCAAGACATTATGCGTACTTATCCATATGAATATCGAACGATTTTCAATGTATCTCATCTAAACATCTTTATGGGAACGAATGACGCAGAAACAGCAAAGTTCTATTCAGATTGGACAGGCGAAGCTACCGCATACACAGAACGTAAAACGACCTTTGCAAGAGGTTTGCTGCAGGCTCCGACTACGGCAGTATCCACGACATCAACGAATGCGCTGACGCCTGATATGATAATGCGGCTTAACGAAAAGCGTAATTCGCATTACGCACTTATCTTTGCGTACGGGCAGCACTACAAGAAAGTATCAACCGTCTACTGGGCGGATCATCCATACTATAAGGAATGTGATTCCGAACCGGTAATCAATCATATACCGCAGTGGAAAATGGACAAAGGGAAGGCGGATATTGAACCTGAACCTCCAGTATTGGATTCAGGGCCAAAAGGTATCCCCGAAGGAAATGATAATCAGCCTGGGCAAAATCATAACCACAACAATCCAGGAGACGACGGACAGGCAGGAAAACCTTATGGGGACGACAATGGAAAGAAACCAAAAACCAGAGACAATACGCCGAAGCATCATTCGCCAATGTCCGGTTTTTGATTTTTGTAATTTAACTCTTATTTATCAGAACACGAAAGGAGTCTAGGTATGAGTGAGCAGGATAAGGTAGGAATGGATATGGCACTGGGAAGCACAGATTCTATGGAGAAGCCCGATAGCGCAGAGGAAACGGTAGAAATGAAGGTGAATGCCGGGGATTCTGATCTTGAACTGGACGAGGCTGTTATTTCAGATGAGGGGGACATGGAAATCAAGGAATCTAAGGACATTGCTCCCGAAGAAATGACAAAATTTAGTAAAAGCGAAATCAAGAAGATGGCAGAAGAAAATGAAAAGGAAATCGAACAGGAGGAACAAGCTGCAGATGCGGCTTCTGTATCTGTCAATGACAACCGCACACTTGATGAAAATGGAGCACAAGTGGTTACCGGCAGCAGACGGAGCATCCGAAAGACATATTCCGCTCCCCGAATTCGTGCGATTGACGGATTGAATGGAACGGAATTCATGGATACCACGGCTATCCTTCGTAAGTATCTTGCGGATTATACCTATGCTGCGAGTTCATTCCATGATGGCCACGGTCTTATTATGAAAGGCACGGTTGCGTCCGTAACCAATAACATGGTACTTCGTAATAAAAAAGGCGAACAGCGCAGAATGCCGATGCTGGTCGTTGCGGATGGGCCTATCGCCGTTTATATTCCGATCAGTAAGTTCACGAGAAGAAGAGTAAATGAGGATGGAACAGCGCAGGAAGATGGACGTAATAATGAGATTAGCGTAATTGCTAACCAGCGTATCGGTTCCGAAGTGGAATATATGGTACAGCGTTTTGATCAGACAAAGCGGATTGCTCTCGCGACCAGGCTTCCTGTTCTCGATCGGAAAGCGACAAGATATTATATGACACCTGTTCGTGGCGGCGGATATATGATAAATGAAGGCGACATTGTAGAGGCGCGAGTCATCTATATGACTGCAAATTATCTTGGTATAGAGGCATTCGGCGTTGAAGCGTCCATTCCGGTAGGCGAGGTTACATGGTCACGAGTGTATAACCTGTATGATTATTACAGGGAGAAGGGCATCAGTAATATGGTCGGAAAAACAGTGCCCGTAAAAGTCATGAAAATTAATCGAAATCCTCTCGAAGTTACATTTTCTGTAAAAAGAGGATCATTCGATGAAAGAGCGCTTTATGTTGGACATCTTCATCCCAGGGATAATGTCAAAGGTACGATCTCCGTTGTGGAAAATGGCCGGATTTTTGCAAAACTGAATGGACTGCCATTTGACTGCCTGTGCAATCTGAACCGTGACTTTTTTAATATTCCTTCTGTGGGAACAACTGTTATGATCAATCTGCATGAAATCAACGTAAAGAAAGACGAGTATGGTGATCCGAAATATGAAATTAACGGTTATATCACGAATATCCTTGGTTGATTTTTTGACAAAATCATAATGTATAAATAATTAAGATATATTATATAGACATCAGAGGAGGGACTTATGGGAAAGAAGCGGATTACAGCGATTGCTGCGGTTCTCATTATTTCCATCACTACATTAAGTGGATGCGGAGACAATATCATATTCAAAAATAAAAACGTTCAGCAGACAAAGTATTCTGTAGCTACGTTGGATACTCTCATGAGTGACCTCTTCTATGTGAAGGATGGAACAAGATTTTACCCAATGCATACGTTTGGCGGGGAGTCTGCGCAATACGCTCCGGATCCGTCTAACGATAACATCCTGCTGTTTGCAAAACAGGAAAAGAATATTCCGGTTTTGTATCAGAATGAAACGGTATGCGTAAAAAGCGGGGATGATTCCGTATACCAAACGCTGCTTGTAGAACGATACAAACCGGTAGGATGGACACTTGGCATCCGCGCAATGACGTATAACGATTCCGGTGATTATTTTACGGCCAGCAAAAATAACCTGAAAGACAAGTCGTCTATGTCAGCGGTCACGGACAAATACATAAACGGGGATAATTTCAATATCCGGACCATTGATGGCAAACGATTTTCCCTTACTAAAGCCGGTACGGTAAATAATCTTACCAAAGGCAAAGATTATACCCTAGGTGTGTTTGTGGGTTCGGAATATGCGGATATGAAAGCTTATGCAGACAGCCATCTCTATGAATCATCAGAAACCTTTAATCTTGATCCATTGGAGCTTACGACGATCGGATATGTGGAATATCAGATGCCGGAGGATGCAAAAAGCGGGCTTTATCTGTTGGGTGACGCCGGCTATTTTCTTTACATTGCAGATCGAAAAGCGAGTGCGAAAGATCTTGAAAGCTATGATCTTACGGAACCGAATTTGTTTGATGGTATTACACATTCCATTGATGATACGTTGAAGAAAACGGAGAATACGAAAAAATTCAGAATCAAAAGCAATGTAAATCAAACCTCTGTACGTCTCTCCTATTCCGAGGACTTTATTCAGGTCGATTCCGCCTATATTCTGACGCCCAATGGCAGGAAGATAGAAATTGATATGAATACGGGTTCAGCAGATATTAATAATCCGGAAGAAGGCGAATATAAGGTTGTAATGTATGGCTATAACACAATGGATGTAGATGTTACGCATTCCGATGACAACGAAGAAGTGAAAGAAGAAGAAGATACAAAACCAACACCAACTCCGACACCCACTCCGACGCCAAGTGCATCTCCAAGTGTGACGCCGAAAGCAGAACCTTCAAAGGAAACACCCATCGAGGCACAAACAGTAACACCGGTGCCGACACAACAGACTTCGCAGAAGGATGTATCCGGTGGGGGCACGGTTCAGCAGATACAACCACAGGTACAACCACAGGTACAACCACAGGTACAGACACAGCAGCCGGTACAAGAACCACAATATACGTACACGCAGCCAAACACAACGGAACAAAACAATGATGAATACTATTACACTCCGGAAGAAGATCCGCTGGAGGAAGGAGAAATTGGTGATACCACACCGGGCTAAGGGAAAAAGAATGATAAAAAAGAAAAAAAGATGCCTTACGCCGATCTTGCTTGTTGCGTTCCTGCTTGCCGGCTGCGGATCAAACGAAACCGATGTGTACCTGAGTAAGGTGCCGGAGGGCATGCAATACGTATATGGATTGAAGTCGAGTGCCTTTTGCATCCCAAGTGAATATGCGGATTTTATCGATGTGAAAACTCCGGATGACATGCTGAATCTTAATGCTGGATATCATCTGGAAACGGATAAGGCAGATGCGTATGTTACACGGGATTATGGAATTTATGGAGAATGTTTCCTGGACGGCACGTATGCAGATGTAGAGAAATTACAGGATGCCATTGAATTAGCTTCTAATATCCGGCTTTCTGATATTTCATCCGTATCTTATTATCACGATTCCTATAGAGATATGTCAAAAGGAATTTATACATGTCATATGGAGGCGTTATACAATACGACGTATTTTTCAGATTTTGACGGATACCTGGCATTGATCGCCAAGGATAGTAAAACGATGGTGTATTATGCCGGGACAAAAGGAGAAGTATCAAAAAATGAAATGTTAGCGGCAAAATCACTTGTGTATAACGAATATGCTTTCCATACAAATAAGGGACAAACGGATAAGCCAAAACGCGATCTTTCTGCAGAAGAGGGCTCAATCGGAGATTATGTAAAAACGGAGGTCTATTATCGGGGACAGACTACAGAAAAAGTGGCAATGGGTTTGAAGCTTGACCGGTTGGAAAAGGCAGATCCGCAGGAGGTGGATTTGTCAGAAACTCCATTAAATGGCAAACGGCTGCCGGAATTAGATAGTGACCATGAATATGTGAGAGCTGTGTTTGACATAGACAGTCAGGGATACGACATCAGTGAAGACGTTCCGGATTTCCGTATAAGGCTCTGCGAGCCTTCAGGAGACGATTTAAAAGATAACCCTTATACATATTGCCTTAATACAGAAAACGGCAAAATAACGCTTCTGTGCGTTGTACAGAGAGAAAAAACCGTAAACTTTGCCGTTGGACTTAACCATGCGGTGATTACGGGTGGGACTATAAAAAAATGAGAGAAGAGGGGAGGGCTGCATATGACCGGACAAAAGCTGAAGATTGTGCTTTCGTCGCTGGAGAAATATACAGGGTATGAGGATGCGTCGGATCCTTATTTTCTTCGAATGGTCAATCGAAATAAAAAAGCCATGAATGGAAGGTATCTTCCACAGACCGGAAGAGATTCGGCAGTGATCGAAATCTTTAATCTGAACCGCACGGGAATGGAAATAGCTGTAAGTGGGATTCACAACCTGGCCCATCATATCATTTTTTGTAAATATGGCAGTGAAAAACATTCCAAGAGTTTTTATCGTTGCATGTTTCAGCTGCTGTCTGTTGCAGTTCGACTCGGATACATCCAGTATCAAAAGGTTTCTTACCTGCCGGAGATAAAGCAGATGGCAATGATAACAGGACCGGTTACTGATGCATACAGCTGCGAAAAAGCAGTCAATGCGGATCTTGTGACATTGGTTGTTGATAATTCAAAGTGTAAGACCGGAACCAGGGATATGTTGCGTGAAAACGGGTTTACTTACAGTCCAGTTGAACAGCTCTGGGAAAAGAACGCATATGCAGACGATGGAAGAGAACTAGAGACAAGATTTAAGAAGATTGAACGCATCCGTGTTAAAAGCTATCCCTTCACAGATCTTGTACATGACCCGATTATAACCGTCAAAGTTGAGGGTAAAACATATGAATATCGAGATTATTTAGCAAAGAACGGCTATCGCTATTCGGGAATTTGGAATAAGAAGATCAGAGCAAAATACTATGTTACGGAGAAGAAAACCGTGGAAAGCCATCGGGGTCTCTTTCTTCGTGAAATGGAGGCTGATAAAAGTGAGCATTGAAATCTTCGGATTCGAGCGGTGGACATTACTTGGCCCGGATATAGAGAACACCAAACAACCGCGTAGACCGTATGTAAAAGTTCTTTTAGGTGAGTCCCGGCAGGCAGCAAATGTCAGAAATATTACCGTAACAATGTATAAGGATGTTTTTGACGGCTTAAGGAATGGAGTGTATACTGCCGCGTTTACGATTACATCAGACAATCGGAGGATCTTTAAAGTGTACTGGAATGGCAGTGAAATTGAATTTCAGTGTAATCCGGAAGAAACAGAAAAAAAGGAAGCTGAAGATCAGAATTCATCGCATTCGCAGGGCGGATCAAATCAGCAAAAGAAGAGCAGACTCGGGAACTTTTAGAGGGAGGTGAAAACATGAGTAAACCTGTAAATATTGTTGTTGATAATAAGATGGCCGAACATTTTCTCAAAGTGGACAGCAGATGCGTATGTTGCGGAGCTGAGGTTCCGGAAGGGTGGATGGTATGTCTGGATTGTATGCAGAATAGTCAGGAAAATGTCACTCACAAGACAGATAATAAAACCAGACGGGATTGTTCAGATGGAAGGTACGAAAATGCGTAATATATATTTTGTGGCGGTGCACGATGGTTTCTTTCTAATTGCTGATTCTAAGGAGGAAATGTTGGATTTGAAAAAGAAATACAGCGATGTATACTTTCGAGGATTTAAAAACCGCGGGGCTGCAGAACGATTCGTTTCAACCATGGCGAAGAACAGATACACCGGTTATCACATTGACGAATAAATGCATAGCATCAGGAAAAGAGAAAGCGTATGGAAAACTTGCTTGATCAAGTTACGGAGAGTGTAAAAATGACGGAATATGCAACCGGAAATATAGGATATCTTATTCTGGCATGTGTTTGTTTTTACCTCTCTTTATTGCTGCTGATTACAGCAAAATCACAAGATATAACATTGGCTGTTTATCGATTGCGAATAAGGAAACAGGAGATTATTCACACTCTTAAGATTCATACAGCAAGAAAAATCAAGAGAACGATAACAAAAGCTGAAATGCGAAAGGAGATTAAAAATGAAAGAGAAAATGAAGAAGATGATGACTGAGGTAGTAACTGTTTTTATAGCAATAGAGATGGGATTGTCCGGATTTGTCGTACCTGCCTTTGCAGATGGAATTAACACCGGGGAATCTTCCGGTACAAGCACGCTCGTCAAGGTAGCAGGCGGACTTCATTCCCTGATGATTATCATGACGATTATTGTAGCGGTAGCCCTGGTTGTTTTCTTTATTTGGTATAAGCATGGAGGGAAAAAACACTGATACATGGAAAACCTGTTTAACACTCTTCTGCTGTTCGGCTTAATCATGTCGGGCGTAGAGGGGATCTTCAGAGGAGGCGTGAAAAGATTTGCAAATGCAGCTGCTTTAATTCTTGCCGTGGTTGCAGCTCCTGTATTTCTGTTGCCGGCAAAAGGATATGTGATTAAGAATAGTAAATTATACGTGTTCCTGTTGCAAAAATTCGGACAGATCCAGTTGCCGATTATTAACATGAATATTGCGAATGCGTTTGTATGCATGTTTGCATTCTGGCTTATCTATATCGTATTTCTTATCATGGTACGGATAATGCTCTCATCCGGAAAAATATTTACCGGCATTGCTGCAGGCAGCGCAATAGATCGTGTTCTCGGGTTCACAGGAGGAGTCGTCGGATACAGCTTCAAAATCATGCTCGGGATCGCAACAGTAGTTGTTTTTTCGTTTCTTCCGATTGTACGCATTGCCTATGGATGGATTCTTACGGTGCCAATCCTTGCATGGATGGCACAACATAATATTATATTGACAATTTTCACATTGATTTTTCATTGATATTTTGCCCGTCCGGAATTTCCGGGCGGGCAAAATGTTGTCATGCCTTCACATTTTTCAATTCGGTCGAAGCCGCGCCCCTTTACGGATCGGGGTAATTGACACGTATTGTGTTCGTTCTGCCAATACGTATTAGTAGAGCTATTAATACGTATTAGTAGAGCCATTAATACGTATTGGCAGGACCATTAATACGTATTAGCAGGGTTATTAATACGTATTAGCGACGTGAATCAAAGTAGCATAATAAGCATAATATGTATGAAAACAGACGAAATAAGTGGCAATAACGACATTTTTATGAGTATCAAAAAACCACACAGAACAACACCAGAATAAGTATCCGTAATTGCGTTAGATACAAGGAAAATTCTGAAAAATGCATCATCAAAAACCACATAAAACCGTTCCAGTGTATTGGGTCGGAACGAGTGGGACGAGTTCTGACACATATACGCTTCCTGCATCGGCTTTTCTTGTTTGATGTAGGCAAGAAAAATGTAGCGTTGCGTCGAATACATGAGCATGTTGCAATGCTTTTCGTTCTCAAGAGCGAAAAAGGCATGCCGTACTTGGGATTGGCACAATGATCATTCTACAAGCGGTTCCTTTTTCCTGCGAAGCACGCATGTTTTTTTGTAATTATTCTCCGGCTCTTATATTTTCGAACTGAAACGTGAAAGATTGTTTAATCTTTCCAGTTATGGGGTGGGTAGTTGCTCGAACAAATGGCAGTGCAAATTCCATATTAGGGTTCAGGTAGTGAACCACCAAAGACGAGCAAGCTCGGCTGAGGTTTTCCGCAGCAGAATGAGAAAAATTCCAATTCAGTGAAATTTTTGGGAAAAGCCCATTGACAAAAAGATAGATCATATATATAATCTACGTAAAGAACAAAGTATATTGGGAGGAGAATATCATGAAGAATTTCAAAAACGGAAATACACAGATAAATATATCCATTCCATCTGCATGGAAAACGCAGCTTGAAAATATTGCTCGGATGGAGTCTGTGGATCGGGGAAGGACAATCACATTTCTTGATCTGATGCGTGAGGCGATTCAGGAGAAATTCCAATTAGAGGATGTTTTAAATGAATGAGAATGTCGGATATCACAATATAGGCCGCTGCACATACCTGACACAGTACCATGTAATCTGGTGTCCGAAATTTCAGTACGGAATATGGGACGATACCCGCAAGAGTCGATTGAAAGAGATCCTGGAGGATGTGTGCCAGACGTATCATTATGAAATCAAAGAGCTGGAAATTGCATCAGACCACATTCACATCTACGTCGATGTCCCCTATACCGTTGCGCCATGTGACGTTGCCCGGACATTGAGAAGCCGATCGGCAGTTCGGATGCTGCACAAGGATCTGGACCTTCGGAAAATCTACCAGTATTACGGAGCTGTTTGGAGTCATGGATATTTCATAACAAGCGAAAAAGAAGTATCAGAAGAAATCATGACTGAATACATCCAGGAAGAAAGCAAATACTGTATAAAGTGAAACTAATGTCAAAAACCGCTATTAATATTGATCCTGCAGGGAGGTGTTTTGTATGTCGAAACAGGAATATTACGAATATCTGGTTAAGAGTCACATTTTCAAATTTATATTGATGGGAATTTTGGCGATTGAGACTCCGATACTATTCTGGGGCTGCTCAAATAATGATAAATATATGCTGTATGGTTTAATCGCCGGAATCCTGGATTATATTGCCCTGAATATGGTATCCCATCAGATCGAAGATTCCGGCTATCCGGAGCTTAAGAAAATGTTCCGGGTTCCGGTTGTTATAATTCTTATTCTGATCGGAATTGTTCTAGTGCCGGCGATCCTGGCAGCGGCACTTTTAAGTGTTGCTTTCGGAGCCATTGGTATGCTCGGTGGTTCTTTTTCCGCATTTGAAGTTTTCACCGTTTTCTTCTTTGCACATCACTCGTAAGTGTAATAAGATAAAAATATCAAATATAATTAGACAAATAGGAGGACATTGGATATGAGAAAAAGATTAATCCATATATTACTGGGAATTTCATTATCGGCGTCTGTACTTGCCGGTTGTGGGACAACAAAAGATTCCAATACAACATCGATATCAACTTCGGCAGCGGCAGTAGCCGAAAGCGGTACGTCGGAATCCAAAAAAGAAGGAAAGACAGAGAATACTTCGGTGAAGAAAGCTGTCGCAGACAGTAAAACGGAAGCTTTATCGGTATCATCTTCTTCGGACAAAAAGAGCAATTCTTCTTCGAAGAGTACGGATCAATCCAAAGAAGAAAAGAAAGATACCACCGCGGTTAAAGCAGAAGAAAGCAAGAAGGCAGAGGAGACCAAAAGTGCTTCTTCCACAAAGAAAACAGAGGAGACTCCTCCGGCAAGCACTACGGCATCCGGTGGTTCGGCTAAAACCAATCAGGCATCCGCTGCCGCACCAACACAAGCTGCGCAGAGTTCTCAGCAGGTGCAGACGAATGCGGCCCAATCGCAGCAGACACAAAACCAGAGCGCAGCGCAGTCACAGCCGGCACAAAAGAAGTGGATTGTAGACAAGCCTGCATGGGATGAAACGGTGGTAGATAAGGCGGCGTATGACGAGCAGGTGCTTGTGCAGGCGGCGTGGGACGAGCCGGTGTATGGGGAACAAGTAATATATCATTGCAATGGATGTGGAGCCGTGTTTTATTCAGCAGCTGAGCTGGACGCACATGGAGAAGCAGAAGTAGAAAAAAATCCGATGAGTGAATGTGGGAATTTTTGGGCCGAATACAAGCAGACGCAGACGGGCACAACGCATCACGATGCCGTATACCAGACGGTGCACCATGAAGCAGTGACGCATGTGGTGCATCATGAAGCAACCGGACATTGGGGATAATGAATGGTAAATGGGAGGATTTTACGATGAGAAGAAATATAAAAGCTATCATGGCGGCAACACTGACTGCAGCAATGCTTCTTTCCACCAGTGCCCCTGTTCTCGCGGATACCGTCGATTCCACTGTCAAGGTGAAAGCGGAGTTCAAAGATGTTGGAGAGAACGCCTATTACTATATGCCGGTCTATTGGGCAAAAGGGAATGGAATCACGGTCGGGACATCCGCAACCACATACGGTCCGAACCAGCCGTGTACCAGAGGACAGATGGCGGCATTTCTGTGGAGACTAAACGGAAGCCCGGAACCGCAAAAGACAAACTACTTTACAGATGTTGCGGATACTTCCGCATATGCAAAAGCGGTTGCGTGGGCGAAGGAAAAGGGTATTACCGTTGGAACATCCGTAACAACGTATAGCCCAAATCAGCCCTGTACCAGAGCACAGATGGCAACCTTCCTGTGGAGATTGAACGGAAGTCCGGAGCCGGAAAAGACAGAATATTTTGAAGACGTTGCGCCAGATTCCAATTTTGCAAAAGCGATTGCCTGGGCAAAGGAAAACGGAATCACAAGCGGAACGACAGCAACTACGTTTACGCCTGGTCGTACCTGCACTCGCGGCGAAATGGCAATGTTTTTGTGGAAACAAAGCGATTCACCGGAAGTACAGATTTCAAAGTGGATTGTAGACAAGCCAGCATGGGACGAAACGGTGGTAGATAAGGAGGCGTATGACGAGCAGGTGCTGGTGAAGGAAGCGTGGGACGAGCCGGTGTATGGGGAACAAGTAATATATCATTGCAATGGATGTGGAGCTGTGTTTTATTCAGCAGCTGAGCTGGACGCACATGGAGAAGCAGAAGTAGAAAAAAATCCGATGAGTGAATGTGGGAATTTTTGGGCCGAATACAAGCAGACGCAGACGGGCACAACGCATCACGATGCCGTATACCAGACGGTACACCATGAAGCGGTGACGCATGTGGTGCATCACGAAGCAACCGGACATTGGGCATAAAGAGAAAGAATAGATGTGCAAGAAACGTTCGACAGAAATGCCGGACGTTTCTTGCAATAAACAGGAAATTCAATTATTATAGACTCGGGTATCACCAAGATGGTAGGCGGTTCGCTCTCTTTTACAAGAGGGCTGTGCACCCTCTTGATTCTTAAGAAGAAGGGAGGGTGAGCACTGATGGTTACATTTCCTGTACTTATACAGTTTTGTATCTTAATTATCGCTATGATTGATCTTATCTATCGGATCATTAATCACAAATAACCGCCCCTGTCCCTACAACTGGAGCGGTTATTTTAAAATAACATTTAGTTGAGGGCGAACCGTCTATCGGTGATGCCCTTTATATTTTTAATATAGCACGCTCTGCATGGACTGTCAAATCAGATAAGTCATGCGTGGAGACTTATCAAAAATAGCTTGACCTCCTCCCACGGTTAAAATCGTGGGATGAATCGCCATATATTTTGTAAGCACTGGTCTCAGATACTTGCAAAGAAAGCGCATACCGAACCGGGAGTTCTTTTCTTAGTTTGTCACAGATATGTATCAATCAACAATTGGCGGATTCTTTCAGCACTAATACCTGTGATTTTCAGATTTTTGATCTCTTGATTGGTTATATTCATTTTTTCAATAAAAATCCTCATGTCGTCCCGAACATCTGCAGGTAGTTCGCACCTTTCCAAAACCAGTTCCGAAGCTATGCGAATGATATCGTTTCTATGTTTTTTAAGGTTTCTGGAGTCAATATGTTCTCCTCGATGGCTTCGATCATTCAAATCAAGCCATGCCTTTGCTTTAAAAGGTATGAGCCAGCTTGGCCTTAAGACAGAAAATCCATCAACGATGTTACGGCCTTTCAGCAGTGCATTATAATAAGAATCATTCAATAAAATAGCTGAAAGACTAGAAACACTATCATCAATATGAATCGGCGTCAGGTCCCCGCCATCTTCCAGAATGTATTTTGTACGGGCAAAAAGTTCAATCATTGTCGGAAAGCCATCGCTAGATGGTTTATCAAATCGATAGAACTGGGGATTGCCTGACGACTTTGCACGGTTTTGATAACCACCATCTCGTATAAATTCCCAGAATCTTTGACCGAATTCATAGGTCAGTGCTTCAACAATAAGAACAACATCCAAATCTCTTGTGGCCCTGAAATCTACATTATAATTTTCAAAAGAGATGTCACATGCAGCTCCTCCAATCAATACATATTGATCCGTGAAATTGCCAAAATAATCTCGAAACTTTTTAATCCCCTTTACCATACATACTCCTCTAGCATTTCGTCTATAGCCATACTGATCCTTGGGTCTTCTTTTGCGTCTTTACTGATACTTAAGGAAACCGTCAACGGATCCACCGCTTTCCCGTCTTCGTAAGAAATCCAATACCCGAGTTCCTGAACGACACACACCGGAACTTCCCCTGACGGTGATATCATGCCGAGTGACAAATCTAATTCTTTAAGATTACTTTTGGTAATCCCAAGGAAGGGATATGGTCCGTCATCCAGCATGGAATAATGTGCCAATGCTGTTTCTCCGGAAAACGGTAGTTTCCTGTCTGGCAATTCTTTTATTGCATAGTTTTTCAGTACCGGATTTCGTAAAACTTCATGAATGTTTTCCCACATATTCTTTTTATTCGTATCTGCGTTAAGCGTTCTTGTCCGGTTATGCAATGAGAGATAGGGAACATTCAAAGCTTCTAATTCATCAAAGCAGCGGGTAACCGACATCTTTGAAACATTTAGTTTTTCGGCGGCTCGGGTCACTGTCACTTTCTGCCATCCTTCATATAGAGAGGTAAGCAGCAATTTCTGAGTTAAGTAGGAAATACATACATAGCCAGGCACGGCTTTTCGTTTAGGTTCATCAAGCAGGATTCCAGCAAAAGGCAGGTAAAGCTGATGCCCTTCCCACACAAAGGGGATGCCTTCATCCAACATAGCATCTCGCATATAGTAATTCATTTCTTTTACATACAACACACATGGCAGTCCCGTATAAAGCTCTAGCTGATGCTGCTGTTTCCGCAAGGTCACTAATGGCGTTTTTTCTTTTGGAGAAGCAAGCAATGCAACATTTTCGCCAATGGTAATTAGATATAATTCATAGCTTCCTTGAATACTGAGTGGAAGCCTTTCTTTGTCCTCATACGGTTTTAAACCTATATCCCGATGGAGGATTTTTTCGATATATTCTTTCATATGCTGCCTCCAATGTTATAATATTTTTAATTGTAACGTATTTTAAGTTACATGTCAAAAAAGTATCTCGATAGGAGATGTTGAATATGATGAATCTCTTTCTACTATCACCGTGATAGTGGGAATTTTTGTGCCGAAAATCAGGCTGATTCGTGTTCACAATTTCGTCACTTTTTATTGCGAATACTTAAAAACAATGTATAATATAATATGATATATCAGATGAATTTACACATAGAAAGGAAGGAGAGCATGAAAAGAAAGAAAGTATGGATGATGCTTCTTTCGATGACCTGTGCAGTATCTACTACATTTGGTATGCCTGGAATTGCACATGCGGATGACACTGCCTTCGGGATTATTGACGATTCCGGAACGATGACATCCACTGTGTCGGAAGAAGATAATGGATCAACACTGCTATCGACTGCCACAACTACGGATAGTACACAGACAGGACAGGAACGGGCTATCCATTTTACGCAGACAGACAAAACAAAGGGTACGGTTCATGTCATGACGGATGCAGAAGACGGTCAAACAGCGGATCTGATTGTAGATTCCAAAGCAGTTGATTCTGCGCCATCCATCAAGACAGGGGATACCATCTATCTCACCGTGGATGCAGCGGACGGTTATGATGGCCATGCAGACAAATTGTCGGTAACCTTTATGGATGGTGAGGAGAAAAAAACGGTAGCTCTTACGCCAACGACAGAAAAAGATCCGGTTCAGAATGCTTATAAATTCACGATGCCGGAAGCAGATGTCAGTATCAGTGCAGATGGCTCAGATGTATTTACGAAAAAAGTCGTATCATACCCAATCCAGGTCAGTAACTTCCAAAACTGTACAGCATCCGTGACAAATGCCGATCATGCATCAGTCACAGCATCGGAAGTGGGCAAAACCGTAAATGTTCTGGTAAATCCTTCCGAAGGCTATGTTCTGAATGGAGATATTTCGATCCGGAAAGCAGACGGATCAAATCTGACGGTAACTTCATCGGCAGCGGACAATGGCGGAAAACTTTATAGTTTCACCATGCCGGATAGCAGCGTTACGATTGACGGTACGGGTATCGCACAAATTACGCACCAGAGACTCAACGTAAGCGGCACAACAAATGGAATCGTGACCATCAACGGAACAGAGAAAAATGGAAGTTCAGATGTACTCACCTATGGGGATACGGTTACTGCTGTTGTACAGCCACTACTCGGATACGAGATCAAGAATGTCACAGCTGTGACTGCCGGTGGGAAGACCGTCAGAAGTGCAGACGGAAAGACGATAGGAGAGGCAGGGAGCGGAAACGCGTTTGTATTTACCATGCCTGCCGATACCGTAACCATCACTGCTGAATTTGAAGAGGCCAAAAATGTATCCAGTACCAATCGGCTTACAGTAAGCGCCTTTGACGCAAAACAGGGAACACTGAAGGTCAATGGAACGGAATCCAATGACCGTACGGTGTATGTATCCAAGGGATCTACAGTAACCTTGAAACCGTCGGCAAATGCAGGATATCGGATCGGCGGAATAGAGGTTGCCACAAGCTCGGATTTCCAAAGTGGAAAGCTGGATGTGGCTGCAAATGCAGACGGAACCTATACGTTCCAGATGCCGCAAACGGATACGGCGGTTTTTGTTCGGCCTTCGTTTGTGGAGGATAATTCCAGATCCACCACGAGCATATCTGTGGATCAGGCAATGGAAAACGGAACCATCCGCATAAGTGTAAAAGAAGCAGATGGAAATCGAAATGTTGATCTGAAACCCGGTACGACCTACAGCCTTCCCTACGGCTCGGAGATCACGATCACGGCCATGCCGGACGCAGGATATAAATTCCGCTCTCTTTCTGTAAATGGTGAAGATCAAAAAGCAAACCAGCCTTTAATTACTTTGAGCCAGGATAAATACGCCAACGGTCTTTCTATACTTGCAAAGTTCGATGAAGTTCCGGAGGATAAGAGCCGCAACCCGCTTACCATTGAAGGCCTTTCGGAAAATGTAGCGGATGGGGATGGCACTCATACGGTAACAATGGGAAGCGCTGTTGTTAATGACATCCGCAAAGAAGATGGTACAACAACCGATTACTATCAGGCGGGCAGCACGGTACGTTTCCGTGTTTATCCAGAAAATGACTGGTGTCTCCCGGAAGTAACTCTGACGGATCTTTCCGGAAATACCATAAACACCGGTGATGAAAAAGATCCGAAACCACTTGCGGCAGAGAAAACCGCTCAGACAAGTACCTATACAGACTACTCGTTCGTGATGCCGGAAATGCCGGTAAAAGTAAAAGTCAACTTTACCAAGAAACAAGCGGTCGTTGTAAAAGCGGGTGGCGGGAAGATCACCGTTAACGGTTTGACTGCCAATCCGGATTCCAATGGAAATCTGACTTTCGCAGGCATCATTCCCGGAACCGAGGTGACTGTGAATGTGTCGGACGATGCCGACCATTCGCATCTGTACCGCGAGATGTCCTTTGCCGGGATTTCCGGAGCAGAAAGTATCAAGGATAAATCCTATACCTTTACCATGCCGAAGAATGAAGTAAATGTAACCGCTTCGTTTGACGATGTACAGCAGGTATCGGTCAAGACGGATGGAACCGGAAAAGGAAATCTCTCCTATGAGGTACTTGCGAAGGGCGAAACACAGTGGAAAAAGGTGGATGCGTTAAAAGTGAAGGCGGGAGATAAAGTAAAAATCACCGCCGTTCCCTCAGAGGGAAGTTTCTTCGGAAATCTTACCGCTGCTGTTTCCGGAACATCGGATGAGAAAAACCCGTTTACCGCAGAAAAGAAAGACAATACGATCTCTTTTACAGTACCAGAACAGAGTATGAGCGTGAACGGTGTGTTCAACCGGAGCCAGACGGCGGAAGTTACTGCCACCAAAGAAGTCATAGACGCATATGGCAGTGATTTTACGGGAAAAGATGAAGAAGTAGAAGGCGGTGTATCGTATAAGAGTGTTCCGGTCGTTGGTGCGGAATATAAACTGATTGCGGACGAGGATTTTTACGAGAATGGCAATCTCGTCAAAGCGGGTACAGAATTAGAAACCCTGACCACGGATAAAACCGGTAAAGCGATATCCACGAGTAAGTTTACGGGTAAAGCACATCTGACAGAAGCCAAACTTCCATCGGATGAAACGTCAAAATCGAAACCGATAGATCTGAGTTTTGTGGATGGATACGCGTCCGCGTCGTATGACTATCCGGCCGATACGTGCAGTATCCGGATTACGGCGGATGATGATGCTCAGAATGGTCAGAAGGTCAATCTGATTGCAGCGACAGACATATCCATAGCCGGAGGAACCACCATAAAGAAGGGGGACATCGTTGCATCCACAACCCTGATCAAGAACAAGGCATCCTTCCATATGCTGCCGGACACCCGGTATGGACGATACGCGGTGCAGATCGTGCCTGCGGATGGAACCTTTGCCGAGAACAGCACGATTCTTGTTCCAGAAGGAAAAGATGTCACGGCGTCAGCAGATGGATTTGATGTAAAAGTGATTACCGAACACCAGAAGACAACGATTGGCGTGACCGATCCGGATGGAAAGCAGGTTTCCGGCGCCAAAATGGAGATTCTGAACAGCAGCGGAAGAACAGTGGCTTCCTTTACCTCCGGAAACGAAGCATATTCGATTGAGCGGCTGGTGCCGGGAGATTATACTCTGCATACGGTCAATACCGCACCTGGATATATCAGTGCAGGAAAACCGGATGTAGAATTCACCATTGGCAGTAACGATCAGACGAAAGACGTGTCCATCACCGAAAAGCAGAACGAAGCTACGTTCTCTGTTACGGACAAGGAAGACGGCGCGGTGACAAAGGGAGCTGTTCTGAATCTGTTCCGGATCGACGGCGATTCCCGCACGCTTGTAGGAACTTTTGGAGACGCAGGCGATTTGTCTGCACAGGAAACGATCAAGGGACTTCCGGCCGGGATGTACTGCCTTGTGGAAAAAACAACACCGCAGGGTTATCAGAAGGCAGCGGATTCAAGCATATTTGTGGTGGATGAAACAACTCCATCGTATACCATGACGATTTCTTCGGAACGGACCTACGGCGTGTTGGATCTTACCGTTCTTTCCCAGGTCAACCGCGATCCGGTAAGCGGAGCGGTATATGCGCTCTATAAAGACGGAAAGGCAATCGTAACACTGGAGACCGGCACAGACGGAAAGGCAACTACATCCGCAAACAAAGAAAAATGGGTTCCGATTGGAGATTATGCCGATGGCATATTCCAGGGATCGTATAATTATCAGCTTCAGGAAATCAAGGCTCCCAAAGGGTATGTAAAATCAGAAAAAACATATGATATCAAGTTTGCGTACCTGAACGATACGATCTCACCGGTAAAGATTTCCGCAACCCTTCCCAACACCGTATCCGGAGGAGAAATACAGAAAACCGTCGCGGTAAAGAAAACCGGAACAACGACGTCCGGAACCGGAAACAGCGGAACAAATGGAAGCAGCACGATCCTTTCGAAGAACGGCAAAGGAGGGACAGCGCAGACGGGAGATACGAATACTGCTGCCGTTTACGGTTCCCTTGCCGCAGCCGCCGCGGTTAGTGCACTTGCCGCTTCCAAAAAGAAAAAGAAGAAAAAGAACTGAATTTTTTACGGCCAAATCTACTATATAATAATATCAGACATATCGTATATTGTGCAGCCTGTGGGACTCCTGAAGCCAAACTATCACCGTGATAGCGGCATGAAAGGGGCCCACGGGAAATCAAAATGGTTAAAAATCCGACCATGCGGGTTTTTAATATAACACTTCAACATCATTCTTAAGAAGGAGGAGAACAAATGAGTAAACTCAAAAACAGGGTGATTGCCTTTACCCTGTCTGTACTCACCGCATTGTCTACTGTAGCGGGAAGCCTGCCTGCATACGCGGACACAATACCGGAAAGTCCGGCAGCGGTCGGTGATTCTTTGGAAGAAGTCACCAAGGAAAGTACAGAAGCCGTAATCAACCTTCGGGTTGATTCCATGGGCGGCTCCCTCATTGTCAATGAAGGACAGACGGATGAGCAGACCATTACCGTTGACGAAAACGGGAAGACCGTGATCCGGGACGCGAATGGTTACGAAACCGTTGCTTCTGTGACAGAGGAACAGCCTTATGACCTGATTCTCAAAGAAGAACCGGGAACTACGGTAAATGTAAAGGCGGTCAGCAATGACGGTTATCAGGTATCTCTGTATGCCGTATCTACAGACAGTGGAGCACAGGACGTGGGATTCACCCCATGCCAGACCTTCACGTATGATGTAGTGGCAGACGGAACAAAAACAATCGAGGCGGATTTCCAAAAGGCAGAAGAGGAAACCTCTTCAGAAAGTCAGGATGCCTCCGAAACCACGGAAGCCGCAGAATCGGACATGGATTTTTCCTCTGCAAGACTTCTGGTCGGAACACCCAGTGAAACAGTCGTAGCTGCGGACAATGACAAGATCCTGTCTTCGTATGACGGGGTTTATCTGATCCAGTATGCTTCTGAAAAGGATGCAAAGGCTGCTTACGAAAAATATAAAGAATCTGCGGATTTCGTAGATGTCGATACTGCCGAGATCGAGGCGGCGGATGACGCGGATATCAAGGATGTGTCCACGGAAGAAATGACGGAGGACGCAAACCCGATCGCTTCTCTTGCACAGGCAGTACCGGAAGCGGAAAGCAAGGCGTCTTCCGAGGATATGGAGAACAACATCATTGCCGTGATTGATACCGGCGCCTCCGTTGGCGGAAACGTGATCGACGCGGTTTCCATGCTTGGCGAGGATGCCGGCGATGACAACGGACACGGTACAGAGATGGTCAAATACATCACTGCCGAAAATCCGGATGCAAAAATTCTTTCCATTAAGGCACTTGATAAAAACGGAAAAGGAACCCCTTCTTCTGTATATGCCGCGATCAAGTACGCAATGGAGCGAAAAGCCGGAATCATCAATCTTTCTCTTTCCGGTGTGAAGAAAAGCGAAAATTCCGCCATCGCGGACATCATCAACGAAGCGGCAGATGCGGGCATTTCCGTGGTTGGCGCAGCCGGCAATGACAATGCGGATGCAAAGTACATGATTCCCGGATCTATCCGTAAAGCACACATTATCGGTGCCTGCTTTAAAGAAGGCGTGAAACGCGCGAACTCTAACTATGGAGATACTGTAGACTTCTATGTGACAGCGGATTCCACTTCCGAGGCAGCGGCACGCTTTACAGGACTGATTTCAAAGGGCATCCTGGAGCCGGACAATAAAACCTTCTTTTATTCCTGTGATGTTCAGAACCTGAACAAGAAATCTGACGCGGAAATTGAAAAGGATCTTGAAAAATACGCAGACAGTTCTTCGGATCTTTCCACCGCAGGGACGACGGTTAATCCGGCAGGAAGTGTTGCGGCACGCAGGGCTTACGAAAATAAATCTTCGAAAAAGACCCTGACCGATTTATACAAAAAAACGGATGGGAAACCGCTTACGGCGGAGGAATTTGTAAACAGCATTAACTCTCATCTGAAGGATTATAAAAACATCAAATATAGTATTTACGATCAGGGAGCGATTCGTTCCAAAACACAATGTGGAGGTTTTGTCGGACTGGCACTTACCGATGCCGGCGCAGATCCTCTTGGAACAGGAAGAAACTTCCCTTCAGATATAGCAATCGCGACAAATTATCTTTCTTATTATAAGAAAAACAACATCCATGTCGAATTGTACTGGACGAAAAAGGCACTTCTTGCGTCCAAGCCGACCAAAGGCGATATCATCGTGGAGCTGCCGAGATATACATCCGGCGGACTTTGGAATTATCCGAACGGAGACATATACGATGCATTCGGAAACGTCGGAGATGGACATATCGGGATCTACTGGGGCGATACTCCCGGCGATGACAAGTTCCTTCACTGCATTCATGCCGCAGGAAATGGCAAGGATGCTTTCATCAATGGCAATGGCACCTATTTGTCCTACGCCATCTACGAAGCGAGCGAAGACTGGTATGAGAAAAACAACAACAGTACCCCTCCGCAGTCGCAGTGGAGCAAAAGTGACAAGATCGATATTCCAGCCATTATCGGAACCGGCGGCGTGATTGAATCCAAGGTTACGCCGAAGTCGGATTCCTGCTACTTCCTGATTCGCTGGGGCGAAGGCGGAGATACTCCGGCATCTGACCCTGGAAGTCTTTTGATCCAGAAAAATCTGGAAAACGGCGCAACAGCAACCGGCGGCCTGTCGTTAAACGGCGCGCAGTTCTCGGTACAGTACTGGCCGGAAATCCTGACCAGAGCGCAGCTGCAGCAGCAGAACTACAAAAATGCCAAGAATACCTGGACCTTTAAAACAGATACCTATGGTAGTCGAGATGGTTACATTAAATTTGGAGATCCTAAGTATTGTA
Organism: Bilifractor sp. LCP19S3_H10; assembly: GCF_052119185.1. Lineage (NCBI taxonomy): Bacteria > Bacillati > Bacillota > Clostridia > Lachnospirales > Lachnospiraceae > Bilifractor > Bilifractor sp. LCP19S3_H10. Next base: position 82,975 of record NZ_JBQKFT010000008.1, on the reverse strand, counting down.
CATCAAAACCAAACGAACCGGAAAAGGATTCGCAGGGGAAATATAAGTACCATGAAGGAACTTATTACATTAAAGAAATTTCTGCTCCTTCCGGGTACGTGGCACCGAAGGAAGGTCTTGTGGCGCATGTGGAAAAACAGGACGACGGGACAGTAAAGTGGACCTACGTCGATGACTCCACCAACATCCGCAACACCATCAAGGTAAATCGTTCTACGGCTTCTGTAGGACAGACACCGGATCAAACAGAAACAACCTGGGAGATCTGGGAGCCGGCTGGAAAAGGCGGCATCGAGTTCAAGAAGACCGACGCGGAAACCTCCAGCAGCAAGGCGCAGGGAGACGGAAGTCTTGCCGGAGCGAAGATCGGGGTTTACTACCTCGGGGACGAAGACATTACCTGCTTCGCGGGAGGACCGGACGGTACGGCCGGAACCGAAGGCGGTGCGCACACCGTCAAAAAAGGCGGCCTGTGTATGACGCTCACCACGGATCAGGACGGATACGCAAATACCGGCTTTAACCTGATGAAAGGCAAGTATCAGCTTCGTGAGATTACCCCGAGCGAAGGATATCACAACAACAATAAAGACGCGGACGGCACCATCCGCACCTTCCTTGATGGAAGCAGTCAGGACCTCTGGGAGCCGATTGTGGAAATCACGGATAATGATGATTACGAAAAGAACGGAAACAAGTATGTCAATAAAGATGTGGACGGACACTCGCTGATGGCCGGAAACGACAACTCCCTTCCGGAGCTTGTCATCCGTGGCGGCGTATCCCTCCAGAAAATCAATGACGAACTGCACACAAATAAGAACCAGGGCGATGAGACACTGAAAAACGCGAAGATCGCCGTGGTCAATGCCTCCGAGAATCCGGTATACATCCAGAATACCGGCGCGAAGGGTGTCACCTATAACGGCGCGGATACCAGGGGACAGGGCGGATTAATTCCTTCCATCGGATATTCCGGCACAAAGCTCTCCCGTGATGAAGTTATTGCGAAAGAGAAGGCATCCGGCGCAAGAGTTCTGACCCTTACCACGGACGAGAACGGATTCGTCACCACCAACGCGAGAGATCTGCCCTACGGCACCTACTACATGTATGAAGAGCAGCCCTCAACCGGCTACCATCTGAATACGGACTGGTGCGTGCGCTTCGAGATCCGTCACGAAGGTGTGATCACGAAGTTCGAGAAGAACATCGGAGACGCGGATGTGAAAGCAGATACCAATCCGGAGGCGGGAGCGGCGCTTACACAGAAACCGATCCGGTTCGATATCAAGTGGCGCAAGGTGGACGAGGACGGAAAGCCGATGGGCTCCATTCCGTTTGCCATTGAGCAGCTGAAGACCGACGGAGAAGGAAACCTGCTGGATGAGGACGGCAACCGCGTGACCGATCCCGACAAGGCGGCGGTCCTGGAGTGGCATGTCGCGGTAACAAACAAATACGGCGAATATTCTACGAAATGGTACACCAGACGGGACGACCAGGGGAACTTCCTCGATGCCAATGGCAGCATCGTAACGGATGAAGCACAGGCCAGAGTCCAGAAGGAATACTGGAACACAAACGGCAAGGTCAACGAATACGATCATGACTACAGCCTTGGCATGTACGAGGGAACGCATACCTTTACCTATAAGGGCGTTACACAATCTACCGATGCCGACAACATTGTCTTCTTTGGAGACAGCACGGAAGGACATTCGTACAGCGCGGTTCCGGGTGAGGTACATACCTCGAATAACCACGGCGCACTGCCTTACGGAACCTACCGGATTGTCGAGCTTCAGAAGGACGCGCAAAACGATTCCTCCAACCGGGGACGCGACCTGATCAGCTCCTCCGTATTCACCCTGCATTCCGGAGACAATACGGAAATTGATCTTGGAACCTATTCCAACGTCAGTCCGCATCTGACTTCGGAAGCATTAGAGACAACATCCAAGACCCATACCGTACCCGTAGGCAAAAATGTTGAGATCAAGGATCGCATCGCCTACAGCAACGTGCACGAGTACAAGGATGATGTGAACAAAACCGAAAAGAACGATTACTACATTCTTTCCACGGTTGTGGATTATGATGATCCTACGCATATTATCGGCACAAACTACAACATGGATAAGAACGGCAAAGGCGATGTTGCGGGACTGGAAGCCAACGGCAGCTACGTTCTCGGCAAGTTCTTCGGAAAACTTTACACGAAGGACGAACTGAATACCCTTCTGTATCATTTCCAGCCGAAAGCAACGACCGGCCAGAGCAGCAACCTGGTACACGGAACCATTGACGATCTTGTTTATAAGATCGACACAACAGACCTTGAAGGAAAGCGGCTTCTTGTACAGGATTATCTGTTCAAGAGACTGCCGAGCGGACAGATCGTCTGCGAAGCGGTTCACACAAAGCTGACCATGAGCCAGTACTTCCCGAGCGACAAGGAAGACGAATACTTTGAGGAAACTACGGTTAAGGACCAGCTGGTACTGCAGTCCCTGTTTGTACCGAAGCTTTCCACAAGAGCGTTTGACGGACTTTCCTATGACCGCACCGGAACAAAGAACGCTTATGATTCCATTTATGACCGCGTGAAAGTCTATAACCTTGCGGCGGATGACGACTATGCGGTAAAGATGGCCGTCGTGGACAAGAATGCCCTGACGGAAGCGGTGAAAAACAAAGCGACAGATCTGACAATCGTTGACGCGGATGGAAGAGACGAAAACTCTACTTATATTAAGGTGGGAGAGAAGTACGTTCTTTACCAGAGCGCGGGAGGCAGCACAAAACTTCCTTCCAAATATATCGTAAGCCAGAGTTCTTCCAATAATAAGAGTTCTTCCCTGCATTTCAAGGTGAACTCCAACGATGACGAAGAAAACATTGGCCTCGACAATCCGAAGATCAAGGCAAAGGATTCCTTTGACCGGATTTACGCCTATGACGGAAGTCTGAACGATACGGTACACACTGCGGTTGACAGTGAAGCCTTCACCGGAAATCAGAGTGTCGTTGTCATTGAGCAGCTGTACCGGGCAGATTCCCAGGGCCGTCCGATCTCCGGATCGATGCCGATTGTGACCCATATGGATATCGACGATGAGGATCAGACAATCCGTTATCCGGATATCACGTCTGACGCGGCGGATATCAACACCGGCGATGACGTCGGCAACACGCTTGACCGTTCCAACACAAACGTTGTTACCAAAGACGGCTTCGCAAACGGAAAGAAACAGCAGACAACAACAGCAACAGATACCATCAAGATCACCAACCTCGCCTTCGGTGACACGGAAAACCATGAAACCTGGGCGGGAAGCAACGTAAAGAAGACGTATACCTATGAGGATTCGCACGGCAGACGCATCGAAGTCAATGCGGAGCCTACGGATTACTACGAGTACACCCTGACGGGCCTTCCGGTATTCCAGAAAGACTGGATCGCCGCCAAAGACCTGACATGGAACGGCAGGGATTACAAGGTCGGAGACCTCGTAGCAAAAGAGGGAGATCCGGTTCCGGTAAGCAGCGCTTCCAGAGTTCAGATCCATTTCACAATCAACAACGTGGGTGAGATCACGGACGCATACTACATGCTTCCGGAGAGACTGGGAGACCTCTGGTCCGACTCGGACTATGACACAGTAACACGGGGACTTAGGGAATCCTGGGAGAAACCTTCCACCGGAGTCAGGGGCGAAACCTTAAATTCCGACGATATTTCCTATGATCCGGAGACCCGCACGCTGACCTGCAGGCTGTCCTATACATTTGATTCCACGGATATGGCGGACGCGAGCATCGTATGCTTCGCAAAGCTGAACCATGACGCCTATCACGCAATCAACAACGGAGACTTCGGCATCACCGATCTTGCCGGGGACAACGAAGTAGACGTGCACGACATCATCACCGATGAGAACCAGGACGTACACTTCCCTGATATCCATACGACCGCCAATGATGGCTACACCATGGATAACGTGGGAACAGTAACCGTAAAGTCCACCTCACCGGACGGCGGTACTTATACACAGGACCTTGATCAGAGTAAGAACCTCGGAACCATCGTCGATACGGTGGAACTGAACAATCTCGTTCCGGGAAGAACCTACACGGTAAAGGGCATCCTGATGGATCAGGATACCGAGAAGGTATTCCTTGTGAACGGAAAACCGGTAACGCAGGAAACGACATTCACGGTTTCGGATGTTGACGAGGATGGAAACGTCACGATCAGCGGAACGACGACCGGAGCGGACGGAAAAGAAGTATCCCTCGTAAAGGGAACGGTCAACACCGACCGCAAAGACGCCGGAAACCCGAAAGCGCAGTATGTCATCAACAGCGTAGACGCGGAGAAACACGAAGTAGACGGAAGCGTTGACCTGATCTTCTACTTTGACACCACAGCGCTTGAGAACAAGACCGTGGTTGCTTTTGAGGATCTGTGGCACAACGGCATCAACGTGATCAGCCACAGGGATATCACGGACAAGAGCCAGACGGTACACTATCCGGAGATCCGTACCAAGGCGATTGATCAGAAGACCGGCGGCCATGTGGGAACCGAGGCAAAAGACGATACGATTGTCGATACCGTTTCCTATTGGAATCTGGTAAAAGGCAGAGAGTATACCGTCAAAGGCAGACTGGTCTACAAGGAAGATGTTTACAGCTTCGATAACGAAGGCAATCAGGGTAAGAAGCTTCACAGCAAGGGAGACACGGTTGTAGACAGTGCCGGAAAGCAGGTAACAGCGGAGCGCACCTTTACGGCGGGCGAAACCGAGACCGGCATCACCGCTCTTCCAAGGAAAGACGGAAACTCTTATGACGGAACGGTAGACATTACCTTCCAGTTAAATATGGCGGATATCGAGAACGTGACAACTGTTGCGTACGAGTATCTCTTCCATAACGGTGTGAATGTTACCAGTCATGAGGACATCACGGATGAAGGCCAGTCGGAGCATTATCCGATGGTACGGACTTCTGCCGCTGACGGATACACTCCCGACGAGGTCGGAACCGTAACGAAGTATTCGGATACCTATCCGCAGAATGCGGAAAGCCAGAAAAACATGGGAACCATTACGGACCGTGTAAAACTCTGGAACCTGCTGCCGGATATGACCTACACCATTGACGGCGTTCTGATGGACAAGGATACCGGAAAGGAACTGATGACCAGTGACGGACAGAAGATCACCGCTTCCGCAGCCTTTACGGTTGAGAAGAACGGATCGACTTATATCCTGTCCACCACGAACGACGAAGCAAGCGAAGTAACGGCCTATGACAAAGAGAACAACCGGGTAGACGGATGGGTAGATCTCGTATTTACCTTCGATACCACGGATCTTGAAGACAAGACCACCGTCGCTTTCGAGACACTGAAACATAACGACATTGACGTAAGCAGACATACGGACATTGATGACCTTGGAGAAACGGTACATTATCCGAAGATCCGTACCAGTGCCTTTGATCTGACCTACACGGATCATGACGGATACGAGAGTACAAAAGATCATGTCGGAACCGTTGACAGCAAGGCTGTCTTCAAGGATATCGTAAACTTCCGCAATCTCGTGATTGGAAAGACCTATACCCTGAATGGAAGTCTTATGAACCAGAAATCCGGATCGGCAATCACAGGACCGGACGGAAAGGAAATCAGTGCTTCCACAACCTTCAAGGTTCAGGCCTATGATAAGGATGGAAAGGCGATTGAGCCGACCTCTTATACGTATACCGACGGAGAGATCGCATCCGTAAAGCTTCTGAACGAGGACGGAACGGAATATGACGGTTATACCATCGACAAGGATCAGGATGCACAGAACCATGAGGTAAACGGAACCGTAACCCTTACCTTTGACCTGGATTCTTCTGTATTGAAAGGACAGACCGTCGTAGCATTTGAAAAACTGTACTACAACAACATTAACATCACCAGCCACGCGGATCTTACCGATAAAGAGCAGTCCGTGCATTATCCGGATCTGCACACGATGGCCGCCGATCAGGAGACCGGGGACCATGCGGGCAGTATCTTTGGCGCACTGATCAACGGTGTAAGAAAGCTCTTTGGTGACAAGGATGCGGACGGAAATGGAATCACCGATGATCGTCAGGCAAATATTGTAGATACGGTGAAACTCGAAAACCTTGTACCCGGAAACAGCTACGTGGTAGCCGGTGAGCTGCACTACGGATCGGATTATACCGACGCCGACGGCCAGTCCCATAAGAAGGGCGATGTGGTCATAATCGACGGTAAGAAGATCACACAGTCCACCACGATCACGGTTTCCGAGAACGGCATCAAAGATGCCAACGGCAACAAGACAACCGTAACAAATTACGACGCGGACAAACAGCAGGTAGACGGAACAGTTGACCTGACCTTCAGCTTTGATTCGTCAAAAGTGAAGGGCTCCACACAGGTTGTTTACGAGCGGATGTATCATACGGCTGACTTTACGGCAGACACGAAGATTGACGATATCCCCAAAGATGAGAACGGCAATCCGAAGGCTCCGGTCATCACGCATGAGAATCCGGATGATAAAGACCAGAGTGTGAACGAGGTCGATATCCATACCACACTGGTTGACACGAAGACAGGCGACAAGGTTGGAGCGGTGCCGAACGATTCCATCGGCGGAACATCCACCCTTACCGATACCGTCAACATGGAGAAACTGGTCAAAGGCTATGAGTACAAGGCAGAAGGCGTGCTTGTGGATATGACCAACTCCGATTTTGAAAACGGAAAGATCCTTTACCTCACAGTCAGTGGAGAAGAAACCACGGATGTGACAAAGGCGCTTACCGTAACGAAGAGCTTTACGGCGGAAGCAGAAAAACAGACGATCACCCTTGACTTCAGCATCCAGAACAAGGATGTGCAGGGCAAGGCAGTCACGGTATTCGAAAACCTCTACCATAACGGAAAGAAGATCACTTCTCATCCCGCAAAGAACGAGACGAACGGAACGATCGACTGGGATAAGGAAGAGTTTAAGAACCAGAGCGTCTACTATCCGACCGGAAAGACCAACGCAACCGACGACACGACCAGCACGCATACTTCCCTCGCGGGAAAGACGGAAATCACCGATAAGGTATACTTCGACACCCTGCTCCTGGACAAGGATTACGAAGTAAACGGACACCTGGTTTACCAGTCCGATTTCACGGACAAAAACGGAAAGACACACAAGGCCGGCGAGACCATTGAAGGCGTGACAGATTCCGCAAAACTGAACTTTACGCTCGGGAAAGATGGAAAGGTTGTGCTTCCGAAGGATGAAGAGATCAGCGATGTAAAGGTAACGGAGCAGTTCGACGGTACAAAGACCGTAAGCGGCTATGTGAACCTGCACTTCAGCGTGGATACGAGCCTACTGGAAGGAGCGACAACCGTAGCTTTCGAGGATGTGAGCCACAACAACGTAACGGTATTCGTTCATGAGGATCTGAACGACACGCCGCAGTTCACAAGGATTCCGGCGCTTCATACCAACGCATCCGTGGAGGATCTGGATGAGGCAGCGGTTTACGACAAGGATGGAAAATGCAAGGACATCATCATCACGGATACCGTAAGCTACAAGAACCTGTGGACACCGGAAATGCTGAAAGAACTTCATGAGAAGGGATTAAACGTCACCACAGACGGCTATGTGGTTCCGACCGCACAGAACCCGGTTTATGACATCAATGAAAACGGAGTCTACACGATCCGCGGAACGCTGATGGATAAGAAGACCGGCAAGGCACTTGTAAACAAGAACGGAGAAACCTATACATCCTATGTCACCTTCACACCGGAGAAGTCCGATGGAGAAGTGGACGTAACCTTCACCCTGAACGGAGACGACTTCGCAAAGGATGAGAACGGATACACGGCACTGGAAGGAAAAACTCTTGTTGTCTTTGAAGATCTCTATCAGGCGGATGGTCAGAAGAATATCGATGATAAGACGAACCACATTGGGGAGCATCACGATATCGACGACCACGAGCAGGATATCCGGCTTCCAAAGGGCAGAACGCATGCCATTGACAGTCAGGATGCGAAGGAAATTTCAAAGACGGATGACGCAATCACCGGAATTCTGACAGAGCATGAGGGTGAGCTGACCACAACCGGACATGAAGTGGATGCGGCGGATACCGTAACCATTACGGACCGCGTGGCATACAGCAAGCTGCATGGCGGCGTAGAATACACGCTTACCGGCGAACTGCACGACAAGGCAACCGGAGAAGTCCTGAAGGATGACGATGGAAAGGAAATCACAGCGACAACGACCTTCACACCGGAGGGCGATTTCGATGATGAAGTATCCGGATATGTGGATCTGACCTTTACCTTCCCGGGTACGACGCTGGCAGGAAAGACCGCCGTTGCGTTTGAAACATGCACCAGAGAAGGAAAGGACATCTTTGTTCACCATGATCTGAAAGATCAGGCAGAGACCGTTTACTTCCCGGAGCTTCACACCAACGCAAGCGACCTTCTGACCGGCATCAACGAAGGAAACGCAGGAAAGACCTCTTACGTGATTGATAAGATCTCGTATAAGAACCTGGAAAAGGGCAAGACCTATACCGTAAAAGGTGTCCTGCATCAGAAGAGCAATGGCGAAGAGCTGGCCAATACGGAAGTACAGGGTAAGTTTATCGCCGGCGAAGACGGGCAGATCATCACGAAGGACGGAACGCTGCATACCACAGTGGAAGAACTTCGGAAGAATCTGAAAGACGGCAAGGATCTGTACAGCAAGACAGACGCAAAGACACTGAACGATGAACCGGATGAAAGTGCGGCGGAGAAGAAGGCAGACGAGGCCGTAAAGAAAGCGGATGCCTTCGAAGCGGCATCAAATACTGTAACTGCAACCGAAACGAAAAATCAGGAGAATGAAACACAGAGCGTTTCGAGTACGTCAGGTACATCGGAAAAGGCTGAGCCCGTGATTGACACAAAGGCACTTGAAGACAAGACAAAGGAAATCCTGAATACCTATTCTGCGAAGAAGGCAGTCGCAGGAAAAGACGTCAAGGTTGGCGTCTATCGTGCAACCGCAAACAACTGGGACGGCAGCAAGTGGGGATTCGTAAGAGTCCTGGATGCGGATGGAAAGGTTCTGGCCGCTTCCGATGTCAGCGGTGATGAGAACGTATACATCAGTGCTGCACAGGGACAGACCATTGAATTCTTCAATGTCGTCGTTCGGAAAGTAAAAGAACCGACAAAGGACGAGGGAACCATCCTGACGAAGACCGAGAACGCGGATGCTGTCATCAAGGCAGACGAAGCAAAGGTAAGCAAGGTGACCGATGCCCTGATTGCGGAAGCAAAAGCAGAATTGGTAAAGGAAGCCGAGGCGAAAGCGGCAGAAGCCGAGAAGGAGGCACAGAAGAAAGCCGAAGAGGAGAAGGCGAAAGCGGAAGCAGAGAAGGCAGCCAGTGAGAAGGCTGCGGAAGCAGCAGATTCTGACCGTGTGGACGGATATGTTTACATGCTGATTCCGGTAGATTCCACAAAGCTTGCTGGTGATACCGTTGTCGCTTTTGAATCGCTGATGGCAAAGAATGACAAGGGTGAGTACAAACAGATCGCGCATCATGAAGACATCAATGATGAAGATCAGTCGGTACATTATCCGAAGATCCAGACAGAAGCGAAAGTCAATGGTGCGAAATCTGTAACCGGAAGCAAGAATACAACGGTTGTAGATACCATCTCTTACAAGAACCTTACTCCTGGACGTGAATATACCGCAAAGGGAACGCTCATGAATAAGGCAACCGGAAAGAGCATTGGTGTAGCTTCTGAGGCGAAATTCAAACCGGAGAAAGCGGATGGAACCGTACAGGTAACCTTTACCTTCGATTCCAGCAATATCCAGGGCGATCTCGTTGTATTTGAGGAACTTGTCACAAAGAATCCGGATACGAAAGAAGATGTCCGGGTGGCCGAGCACAAGGATCTGAATGATGAGGCGCAGACTGTTACCATCGTGCCGCCGGCAGCAACCGGAACGCCGACCGGAGACAAACCGGTATGGCCGTACGCGGCAGGTGCCGGAGCAGCTGTCGCGGTTATCGCCGCAGCCGTGCTTAGCGGACGCAAAAAACGGAAAAATCCGGAAGATAAGAACAATGGCCAGATGAAGTAAGCAGCCGGTCGTTTTCACAAAGACTCTGCATTAAAAGGGAGCGGGAGACAACCGTTTTCCGCTCCTGATATAAGTGTAATTATCTTATATAAATCATATATCATTCTATAAGGAGATGAAAAATATGAAAAAGAGAATGTTGGCAATGAGACTTGGGTTATTTTTTGCGGCGGCTTCGGTTACCGGAGGCACCGTAGCAGCCGGGGCACTTCCAACAATGGCTGCGCAGACGCATTTCACCCGTCCCCAGAATGTCAGAGTGGAATACATTGATCAGGACAGCGGGACGGTTCTGGAGTACGCAGCCCTGACCGGCGAACATAAAACCCGCGTGGACTATTCCACCGCTTCTGTGATCCGCCGTCTTTCCACCAACTACAACCTCGTGAAGGACGGTTTCCCGTCAGAGGCAATGTATGATGATGATTCCTTCCAGGATCAGCTTTATACGGTTACCTTTTCACACAAGCAGAATGCTCTTCCTGCCGATATGACAACAAAGACGGTAAAGCGGACCATCCACTTCATTATGGCAGATGTTTCTACGGAAAAGCCGGAGGTGGTACAGGAAAAGGTATTTACAAGAAATGGTTATCAGGACGCGGTAACGAAGGATATTGTAACCACTTCCTTCTCACCGGAAGCACAGGAGTTCCCGGAATATGCCATCCCGGAAGAGTCCGGTTACAAGGCATTTGTAAATGGAAAAGAAGCGACAAAGATTGATCCGGAGCTTGTTACCGCACAGAGCAGAGATTCGGATATCTATGTATTCTATTCCAAGAATCCCCAGCAGTATGCGACCGTATCCATTGTGGACGATTCGACAGGGGAAACAGACGCACAGCGGACCACTCTTGCAAGTATTACCGTGACGGGAACGGAAAACACCCTCTTCCCGGATATTGCGGATACTGTAGGCGTAACAAAACTGGCAGAGCTTCAGAGAAAAGGCTATGACGTAGTATCAAACGATTATGGCAAGGCATCAAGTCATACGTTTGATAACGACACGACATCGAATCAGAATATCGTGATTCATGTTACTCCCCATATTGAAAAAATTACCGCTGAAAATCCGAAGACCGTGAATGACCAGAGAAACGAAGCCGGAGACAAATATCCGGAAGGACTCGGGAAGGAAAGTCTGTCTGCGAGCGTTACCCGAACCATAAAGTACATCTATGATGATGCGACACCGGATAAGAACGATGACAATGAGAAAGCAGCCGATGATGTTACGGAAACCCTGGCGTTCACACGCACAGCAAACGTAAATAAAGTCACCGGTGAAGTCACCTACAGCGATTGGACCGGAGACAAGACCGGATTTTCCGAGGTAAAGAGTCCGGAGATCAAGGGATATTCCGCATCACCGGAAAAAATTGATGCGGAGGAGATCAAGGATGCCGGATCGGCAGCAGACACCACACAGTACGTCACTTATATCCCGAAGATCCAGAAGGCGGTTATCCGCTATGTCGGCAAAGATGGAAAGGTTCTTGCCGATGACGCAGCTGACACCGTGGAAGGAAAGACGAAGGAGGCCATTTCCTACTCCACCAAGGATCGGATCAAGAGCTTTACCGACAAGGGATACAAGCTCGTTGAAGATAAGTTCCCGACCGATGAGAAAGATCTTGTCTTTGATGACGACGATACCGTAGACCAGACTTATGATGTCGTGCTTGAGCCGGTTGTAGAGACGATTACAAGTAAGACTGCAAAGACCGAAGAAGACCAGATGAATCCGAATGGGGATAAGTATCCGGCCGGACTCTCCGAGAAGGATCTGACAAAGGAAATCAAACGAACGATTCATTTTGTGGATAAGGACGGAAAGCCGATGCAGCGCAAAGACGCGAACGGCAAGCTGATTCAGATGCCGGATCAGGTAGAAACGGTCACCTACACCAGAGAGGCAACTGTAGACCATACAACTGGTACGGTTACTTACAGCGATTGGAAGAGTGAGGACCCGGTACTCAAGGCTGTCAAAGCGCCGCAGATTGAAGGCTACAAAGCGGATAAGGAATCCATCGGAGCGGTAGAGACAAAGGCAGACACAAAGGATATCGAAGAGAAGATTACCTATACCGCTACCGCAGACACCAAGACCACAAATACAGCCGATAACGGAAAAGGAACAGCAGCGAACGGCACCGGAAGTGCGACAGGAACTACAGGAACTACAGGAACCACAGGTACTGCTTCCGGAAAGAACACCGGCACAACCACGATCTCGCAGAGCGGTAAGGGCGGCGTTGCACAGACCGGTGACGTATCCAGCGTTCCGTACATTTTCGGAGGACTTGGATCAATCTTCACAGCAATCGGAGCATTCTTCAGAAGAAAAAAGAGACAGTAATGCTTTTCTGAATAAACAAAACGGAATTTTGTTTCCGCAGTCGGACATGACCCGGCTGCGGGAATGAAACGCCGACAAGGTAAGGAGACAGATGTTGGAAGAGAAAAAGCAGAACAAACCGAAGATGACATGGCAAAGGAAACTTATTTTGATCATTTCCTTTTGTGTCCTGGCTTTTTGTGCTTACAAGCTGATTCCGAAGCTCATGGAATACGGAAAATCCAGAGAAACGTATGAGCACATCCGGGAGGATGTCGTAAAAAAACCGGAAAAACCGGAAAAACCCGCTGCAGATTCGGAAACAGAGACGGTATCAGAAGTCCCGGACGATTCCTTTAAAATCGACTGGGAAAAGTTCAAAGGGGAAAATGTAGTCGCATGGCTGCAGCTGGACGATATCGGGTATCCCGTTATGCAGGGGAAAGACAATGAACAGTACCTCCATACCCTTCCGGATGGAACTTATAACTACGGGGGGAGCATTTTCCTGGAGGCAAAAAACAAGAGCGATTTTACGGATCAGAATTCAATTATATACGGGCACAACATGGCGGACGGATCGATGTTCGGAAAGTTTCGTTCGAGATACGGAGACGCGAAATACAAGGATCATACCTTTGACTTGTATCTGCCGGACGGAACCAGACATACCTATACCTTTTTCGCTGTTGTTCTGACAACGGGTGGATCGGATGTCTACACCTACCGCTTTGGATCGGAAGATCAGTTTCTCACTTACCAAACGACAGAACAGGAGATGTCTCTTTACAAAAATTCCGCAAAACCAGACCCGAAAGCGCATCTTGTGTCATTGTCCACCTGCAACGGATACGAAGGCACGAATAACAGACTCGTGATCCAGGGAATCCAAACAGGCGTGAAAAAGACACAGGATGCGGCATCGTGGTGGAAACCGGATACAAATGTTTCGGACACAGAACAGGAATTAGCAGAAGAGATGTCTTCTGATATAGGAGGGTAACTATTTGAAAAATCGAGTTGTAAAAGCGATGTTGTATGTCTTGACAACAGCCGCAATCGGTATGGCGGTTCCAGCTGTGGCAAAGCCGGTACTGGCATTTGATATCCCGGACAGTTCGATCAGTGATGAAGAGGAAGTCCCGCAGGAAGCAGCACCCGTTGCCGATCCGGTTACAACACCTGCAGCACCTTCTGCACCTGCCACTGCGCCGTCATCATCGTCTCAGACGCAGGCAGCAGCAGGCCCGGTTATACCATCCTCGGTAATATATGAGGAAGAGGAAACCGTGCAGCCGACACAGGCACCGCAGGCTGCACAGCCGACAAATCCTGCACAGCCAACGAATCCTGCACAGCCAACACAGGCTGCTTCAGAAAAGGAGAAAAAAACAGCCGATAACACGAATACCCAGCCCGCCTTAAAATCCGGTGTGGAGAGTGAAAACGCAAATGCCGGTGGGGATGTCAAGGCAGATACGACAGGGGATAAAAAGGTTGATGAGACTCCTGCTCCGGTCGTAAAACCGGGAACCGGATCGAGAGTGATTGTCGATCCAGGGACGATTCAAGACAATCATTTCTGGCAGATTGGCAAACGGCCTCTTTTCGCCAAGCATGAATTAAATGTTTATGAAGAGAAAAAAGAGGATGCCAAGGTCGTAGGAACCGCTTCGTTGATGAATTTGCTTTATCAGATTCGCGATGAAAATGACGGATGGCTGTACGTGGAATCCGGAAATGTGCGTGGATTTATTAAGAGTGCGGATGTTTTCTCCGGAAAGAGAGCGAAACGCATTGCCTACCACATCCTTGAGAAAAAGGGCTTGAAGACAGACGAACAAAAGTCCAAGTATGACTGGTCCGAACGATTTGCGAAGGCAGCCGTAGATCCTACGGAAAACAAAGCATTCGCATATTATCGTGCGACAACAAACCGCGTGGTAGTAAAAAAGAAATATGCAGTACCAAAAGCAACGGATTATATCAACATCCGTGAGGGCAAATCCGAGAAGGCAAGAGCTGTCGGAAAACTTACGGTCGATGGGTTCGCCTATGTCCTGGATGAGACCGATCCGGATTGGCTTTATATCGAGTCCGGAGACGTGCGCGGATATGTAAGCCGCAGCGTCGTAGATATGAGTGACGGCGTACAGAAAGCAGTAAAAGAAAAAGGTGAGGATGCTTATAAAAAAGCGGAATCTTTGGTAGATCAGAAAGACAATAAGGCATTTTTCGCCTCTCTGAAAACCGTAAAATCCGGAAGGCCGGATGGACAGATTGGACAGTCACTGGTTGATTATGCATCGAATTATGTCGGAAATCCGTATGTCTGGGGCGGCACAAGCCTGACGGATGGTGCGGATTGCTCCGGTTTCGTGCAGTCCATCTATCGTCAGTATGGCATTAATCTTCCGAGGGTTGCTGCCGATCAGGCACAAGCAGGGACCGCTATCCCGATCAAGGATGCCATGCCGGGTGATCTGGTATTCTACAGCAGTGCAGATGAGGGGATCTATCACGTGATGATTTATGCCGGGGATGGAAAAACCGTAGAGTCCTATAATTCTAATCTAGGGATTATTCACGGAACATATGATACATCAAAAGGACTGGACTATGCGGTGCGTGTGCTCGATCAGACGAAAGATCCGCTGATTGTCAGTGACGGAGAAGCCGAAGAGATCACTCCACAGGCCGATTGCGGTGGTATCTGCACTTACGAGAAGTGGAATACCAACTGGGTATCCGGTACGCTTCAGAAGGCGCTCTACGATCTCTACGAGAACTATGACGATCAGGGATTTGGAAAGATCGGAGACCGATATGTCATAGCCTGCACGTCCACCTTCGGGAGAGTGGGAGATCTGATCGACTTCCAGCTTGAAGATGGAACGATTGTGAAAACTGTAATGGGCGATGCGAAAAACCAGTCCGATGCGGGATGCAACCTGTATGGGCATCACGAAGGCAGGAATGTACTGGAGTTCATTGTAAACGGTGATATGTGGTACAACACGAATCATGCGAATCCTGGTACAGCGGGTTGTTACCCGTCCTTTGGACAGAAGGTTGTAAAAGCAATCAATTACGGAAATATTCTTGGGTAATATTTCTTCTGGTACACAGACGGAAAGGACACTCTGCGGAAAACTCATATTTTGAGGGCTTTCGCAGAGTGTTTTTTACAAACTTAAACGGAGGATCAGAGATGGAGCGAAAAGAAATCACGATTTCCATGGATGCAAAGGTGTACGAAGAATTTGCAAAATTATGTGATAAAGCAGGGATCAGTATGCAGACAGCGTTCCTTTGGTTTGCCGGTATGGCGCTGGCAAAGAACGAAATTCCAATCGATCCATCTGATCTGACAATAAAGGAAGATTTTGAGCATTGCAAAGGCTTCGGGAAAGACAGATCTGTCAAGGCATATAAGTTTGAGGAATACAATTGAGGAGAAAGGGATGGATTATAATATAAGCTTTTTCAGCAAATGGAAGAGGCACTGTATATCAGAAGAAGTAGGAGAGTTTTTCCTTCAGGAGTCCGTGAAAATTCTGGAAGGATACCACGGAAAGATTCTTTCTTCTGCTTACGGGTCA
This sequence comes from Bilifractor sp. LCP19S3_H10, assembly GCF_052119185.1. Classification (NCBI taxonomy): domain Bacteria; kingdom Bacillati; phylum Bacillota; class Clostridia; order Lachnospirales; family Lachnospiraceae; genus Bilifractor; species Bilifractor sp. LCP19S3_H10. The sequence continues at coordinate 66,806 of NZ_JBQKFT010000008.1, read as the reverse complement.
AATTACCTTCATCTGGTGATTTCGGTTCCGGATGATATCGATATCAACAAAATGACATCAGGTCTGACCGATCAGCTGGAGACGAAGCTGCGGAGAGATCCAAAGCTTGGAAATAGAAATTATTATTTTGGGGAGCCATTCTCGTGGGGAGAATGTCATGTGACTGCGATTCCGGTATCAAAACCGGAGAAATGAGGAGGAAAAATGGCTGACAGTGCGAAAACCCAAAAAAGGAAAGAGAAAAAGCCTTCTTTTGTCGATGGGGTACAGAAGGAATGGAAAAAAATATCCTGGCTGCCAAAAGAAAGAGCAGGCAGACAGACAGCAGTGGTACTGATCATATCCGCATTGCTTGCAGTACTCATGACGTTGATCGACAGTGGAGCGCTGGCCTTGGTAGATGTAATAATGAGATGAGGGTATTCGGAAAATGTTTGATTCAGTAAAAAATACGCTTCGCGTAAAGGAAGTACAAAAAAAACTGTTTTTTGATTTGTTAATCTTGATTATTGTCCGGGCAGTATCACAACTTCCGCTGCCAGGTATACATACAGATTTTTTCAAAAGCTATTTTGCCGGAAATGACGCATACAGTTTTCTGAATGCTTTCACCGGCGGCGGTTTTGAAAATTTTTCCATTTTTGCGTTATCGATAACTCCGTATATCACAGCTACCATCATTGTGCAGCTGCTTACGATTGCGATTCCTTCTCTCGAAGAGATCAGCAGAGATGGAGAAGAAGGAAGAAAGAAACTGGAAAAGATTTCCAGATGGCTGACAGTGGCGCTTTCCCTTTTCGAAAGTACAGCTATGTGTATTGGTTTTCGCAACCAGCTGATGATTGATTTCAATATTATAAATGTGATTATGACGGTATCGGTTTTGACGGCTGGATCCTGTACGCTGATGTGGCTTGGAAATCAGATTGATGAGAAGGGTCTTGGAAACGGTATATCCATCATTCTCTTGTACAACATTCTTTCCCGTGTTCCGCAGGATATGATTACTCTGTATGACAATTTCGTTAAGGGAAAGACGATTGCGAAGGCAGCAGTAACATGGGCTGTTATTTTTGGAGTCATCATCGGTATTACCGTTCTCACCACCGTTTTAAATGGAGCAGAAAGAAGAATCCCCGTGCAGTATTCTCAGAAAATGGTTGGAAGACGAATGGTAGGCGGACAGGGTTCTGAAATCCCGCTCAAGGTCAATACGGGTGGTGTTATTCCTGTGATTTTTGCTTCCTCCATTATGTCTTTCCCCGGTATTATTGTTGCGTTCATTGGAAAAAGGCCGGGTGGATGGGCCGGAACGATTTTGGATATGTTATCTTCGAATAATTGGTTCCGTCCTTCAGACTGGTTTTTGACAATAGGATTGGGACTTTATATCGTTCTCGTCGTTTTCTTTGCTTATTTTTATACTTCAATCACCTTTAATCCGATGGAAATAGCAGATAATTTGAAAAAGTCAGGAGGTATGATTCCTGGAATCCGCCCCGGAAAACCAACCGAAGATTATCTGAATCGTATCCTGAAATACATCATCTTTATCGGAGCGATCGGCCTTGTCATCGTATGTGCGATCCCGTTTGTGATTAATGGTTTGTCTGGTGCGAATGTGTCATTCGGCGGCACCTCTCTGATTATTATTGTATCTGTCATTTTGGAGACAATCGGACAGACGGAAGCGCTGACAGCGGATAAAAAATACAAAGGATTTCTGCTTGGTTGAGAAAGGACCAATATGTTGAAAATGATTATTACAGTCCTGTTGATTGCTATTTCGATGATACTGATCGCTCTTGTCATGATGCAGGATTCACAAAACAAAGGACTCGGAGCCATCGGTGGAATGGCGTCTCATACAGACACTTATTGGGGGAAGAACAAGGGAAGATCAAAAGAAGGACGATTAAAGAAAGCAACGGTAGTTTGTGTAGTACTGCTGATTGCATTAACAGTTTTGTTAAATGCCGGGATCTGGAATCATGTCAATAATAACAGCGCATCCAATTCTGTCATTACTCAGTCATCGAGCATAGAAAATGAGTAAAGGGAGAGGAAGCAGTGGATAATCGTAGACAGGTCGTAGTTGATGTGTGGGGAAAAATCGCTATGTTTACCCCACCGGAAAGCAAAATTGAACGGGTAAGCTATTGTGTGCCTACACCTTCTGCCTGCAGAGGAGTACTCTGCAGTATTTATCTTAAGCCTATAGAATTTTATTACGAAATCAAGAAGATTGAGGTCATGAAGCCGATCAAGATGATCGAAATCAAGACAAATGAATCAAAGACCAAAATTGAATTGAAAGAGCCGCATCCGATTTATCTTACAATGGGAAAAATGAAAGATCCTATAGGCATGGGTATACGGACTGGTCAGGGTACGCAGCGCGGTAATGTGTATTTGAAAGATGTGTATTATCGGATTACAGCTGATATTGTTAAAAGAACGGATGCTCCGGATCGAATTGATATTGATCATCTGTATCAACAGTTTGACAAACGGATCAAAAAAGGAAAATGTTTTCGGCAACCTTTTTTGGGAACGCACGAATGTATGGCGTTTTTTAAGATGCCAGATCCCTACGTGACTCCAATAAAAGAAAGCAGAGATTTTGGCTACATGCTCTATGACGTCTTCGACATTACAAGGAACGAAAAACTGGATACTTCTGAGAATGGAAATGTAGACAAGATCGTAAGCCCTTCGTTTTATCACGCTGTCATGCGGGACGGCACGATTCATGTACCCGGCTGGGAAAGCTCCGACATAAGGAGGTTAATCTGATGCTGCAGGATATTTACAATTACGGAATCAGGCACAATATCAAACAAAAGCCGAATACAGCCCTGAAACAGATTGCAGGATACATCTGCATTGATGAAGACGGCGAGTTTGAGTCAATCGAAGAAAATGGTCTCGAAAAAATCGCGTGCCCAGATATCGGAACGGAAAAACAAGGCCTTGGGGCTAATGCTATTGTTGATAAGGCTGCGACTATTGTTCCTCCGGAAGATATCGTACAGACATCGAAAGCTCATAAAGCCTGGCTGTCAATTATGAGAGAATGTTGCGACGCAGTACCAGAATTTCGTGCCTTAAAATTATATCTGGAAACCTTGGAAAGTGACGTGAATGTCCGCAAAAAACTCGAAGATGCATTAAGCAATCACGCACTTATTAAGATCAACAATGATGGCAGTTTAACCGGCGAAAAACTTCTAACGTTCAAAATAGAAGGCGAATCTATCGTTGAAACCGGATACTGGGAAACCTGGTTGGCAGGTCATATTAAAAAATATTCTGACAAGCAGGGAAAATCCAGTAATGGTTGCAAGATGATATCAGCTATTACCGGACAGCCGGTCACAATTTCTGAAGAATCTAAACCCAAGGTCAAAGGCGGGGTCCTCGGAAAAGGCGCAACGCTTACCGTTTCATACGATAAAATTTTTCAAGGAAGATCGTCCTTTGATTCCTATGGGCTGGAGAGGGGCCAGAATTCGGCAATTGGCGATGCAGAATCTATCGTAATTTCTGATACACTGAATTTTCTTGCAAATAAAGATAACCATCATAGTTCAAACCAATTTGGAATTTTCTATTGGTACTCCGATGACACAGTACCGGATTTGATCGGAGAAACTGTGTATTTACCACAGGGTAAGGCAGAACAGAAATATGAAGATATGATTGCAAACACTCCGAACCTGACTACATTATACGAATCTATATTAAAAGGGGTTTTGCCTGAGCCTTATCCGTTTGATGCCCACTTTAAAGTATTCAAAGCGACTAACTCACAAGAACGATACAGCACACGAGAAATTTTTTCTGGCGCATATGGAGATTTGAGGAACGGAATTGACCAGTGGTATCGGGATACGGAAATAAAAATCTGGGAGATGCCTGATAAACAGCACTGGAAATGTAGTGCAATGTCAATCCGAAATATATACAGTTTGCTGTTTGGTCTGCTTGACAGAGACCAGACGTCAAATGGGCAAGTTGAAGAGAGCAAGTTTGAATATGGACAGTCTATGCTTGATTTGCTTCATTCTGTTTTCTTTGAAAATCAGATTCCGGAAATTTTTTATCACAGGGCAATCAAGAAGGGATACTCCGGTCTTTTGCTTGGCAAAAAAATAAACCCGGTAATTATTCAGGTAATCAAAGTTTATAAGATAAGAGAACAAGGCGGGATGAAAATAATGGATGATTTGTCAGTTATGGGAAAAGAGTCGCAGGCTTATTCTTGCGGCCGTTTGTTTGCAGTATACGGAAAAATCCAGCAGGTAGCTTCCAATTACGGGCAGATTGGAAATGATGTGTGTTCCAGATATATCGGAATGATGTTCAAGCACCCGGATGAGGCTTTTGTGGAAATGGCAAAATTATCATTTGTGCATATGAGAAAAATCGATGAAAAAAAGAAAAAAGAATTTACCTGTAAAATTGCAGAAATCACTGCAAATATTGGGATGAAATTTCCTCAGAAGTTCACCAAAACAGAGCAGGCAGAATTTCTTCTGGGCTACTATAGAAATATGAATATATTTGCTGAAGAAAATGCCATAAGGCAGAAGAAGAAACAGACAAACGATTCAGAAATCAAAAGTGCATAACTTAATTGATTAAGGAGGTTTGACTAAAAAACTGGCGGTGCAAACTCCATCTGAACTACAACTCAGATGGTGAGGTTCACTATATAGGGAGAACAAAAATATGGCATTAAAAAACAGATATGAAATTCTTTCTCTCGTTCAGGCAACGATGTGCAATCCGAACGGAGACCCGGATATGGATAATCGTCCGAGAATTGATGACGAGACAGGCAGGGCATATATGACAGACGTTTCTATTAAAAGCCGTATCCGCGGATATGTAGATGGAACAAAACATAACGAAAAAGACAGCAACGGCAATGGGCTGGATATTCTGATCCGTCATGGCGAAAGTCTCAATCGTGACATTGCAGAAGCAGTGCTCAACAATGTTGATGGTGGAAAGATAAAAGATTTAAAAAAATTTAAAAACACTACTGCGGGCGTAAAAGAAGCAAGAGATTTTATCCTGAAGAAGTATTGGGATGCACGCGTATTCGGCGGAGTGCTTTCAACCGGGCTCAATGCCGGCCAGATTAACGGTCCCGTACAGTTTGCATTTTCAGAGTCCATAGACCCTGTTACGCCTGAAATTGTGGGAATTACAAGAAAAGCATTCTCAGTGCCACAGGGCGAAAAAGATGCAGTATTTGGAACTCTCCATGAATATGATGATTGGGCAGCAAAGCTCCCCGATGAAAAAAAGAAGGGAATGGGCAATAAAAAGATTGTTCCCTATGCGCTGTTCCCTATTAAGGCATGTGTCAGTGCAGGTTTGGCACGAAATACCGGCATGACAGATGAAGACTTTCAACTGCTGATTGAAGCGTGGGCACGGATGTACGATTACAACATTTCTGCATCTAAAATGGGAATGTCGGTACTTCTTCCGATTTTTGTGTTTAAGCATATTGGAACGCAAAATCCTGAAACAAACAGCAAACAGAATGCAAACGAGGCGCTTCTCGGATGTGCACCGGCATACCAGATTTTTGAGTTGCTCGACGCGAAGAAAAAAGAGAATGTTGAAATACTGAGAAGCTATCTTGACTATGAAGTGGTTTTTCATAAGTCAATGATTCCAAATGGTGTTATTGTGGGAATTGCTGATTATTCCGGTAAAATCAACTGGGATATAGATTGGGATAGTTGGAATAGTAAGTACAGTTGGATTAAGGTGGATTGATGATCTTGTGCGAGAACCAGATGCTAACACAAATTTCCCGGGAGGTTCGCGCAAGCAAAATGCAAAATTACAAGAAAAAAATCGCCCTTTCGTAATAATGGCGGCAATAATATCATAAGCTCTTGTAATAACTCAACAATATTGCTAACAGGTATTTGTGCAATATTGCTGAAGCCCCTCGTAGAGGGGCATGTATTGAAATCGCAGGGATATGTTACCGGGGATCTTATGATCCGAAGCCCCTCGTAGAGGGGCATGTATTGAAATCTCAAGAACAGCTTTGGCTAATATTCCAACGAACGGAAGCCCCTCGTAGAGGGGCATGTATTGAAATAAGGTTCTTAATTTTTGCTTGTTGACACTTGCGGAAGCCCCTCGTAGAGGGGCATGTATTGAAATAGCCTTTCGCATACGCTTTTGTCTTCCTCAGATGGGAAGCCCCTCGTAGAGGGGCATGTATTGAAATATTGATATCAAGGGTGACATTTATCAATGGACGCATGAAGCCCCTCGTAGAGGGGCATGTATTGAAATTCTGCTCTGCCCTGGTTCACTACAGTAATACCGAAGCCCCTCGTAGAGGGGCATGTATTGAAATCTCAACTTTTGAGAAAGGAGCAAGCCGGCGGAGCGAAGCCCCTCGTAGAGAGGCATGTATTGAAATTAACTCCATGTTTTTCACATTGGCTGCGTTAAAGAAGCCCCTCGTAGAGGGGCATGTATTGAAAAATTATGACATATTATGCACGTAAAGACAAAAATGGAAAACCAGAGTCTCTGGAACATCATACATTGCTTGTTGCAAAGAAATCCTCCGAATATGCGGAAGCCTTCGGGTGTGGCAAAATCGGCGAGCTATGCGGATATCTGCATGATTGTGGAAAACATACCTATAAGTTCCAAGAGGTTCTTTTTGGCAACAGAACAAAGGTGGATCACTCTATCGTGGCCGCCATATTAATTTTTAATAACTTCCCTGAAATACCCCAAAGTGCAAGAGAAATTCTTGCAGGAGTTTGTGCCGCACATCATTCTGGTCTTCGGTGCAAAAGCTATGATTATAGACTTCCGAATGATTACAATTCTCGTGTTGCGTTGTTGGTGAAGGATGATGCTGGATACGAAGAAAAAGAAAATGCACTATCCAGTGAAAAAGAATATGCGGATATCGTAGAGTACGAAAATACATTTATTGAAGGTTTGAAGCATTCTATGGCATATAAGCGGTTAATAAAAGTATTACGTCGATTCGTCGATAACGACGAATGTTTGTCTGACAGCATCGCAATTAATGCCTCGCGAATGTTTTTTGCACGGATGCTTCTTTCTTGCTTAGTAGATGCAGACTATTCTTCTGCAGCTTCGTGGGATGAACCAGCTTATTTTAAAAACTCCGAATTGCAGCCATTGTCAGAACCACTCATAGATGAGATGCTGAATCATCTGGAATCTTATCGGAACGAAATTATTCGTGGTTCAGATCAGACAGCCCAAATGAATATCCTGCGCGGCATTGTCTATCGAGATGCTTATGACGCCGGTAAGAGACCCGGATGTGGTTTTCGAACAATGACAGCGCCAACCGGAACTGCGAAGACATTGGCAATTATGAAGTATGCGCTAGAAAAAGCAAAGGTTGAACATCACAAACGTATTTTTGTTATACTTCCTTTTCTATCTATTATTACTCAAAATGCGGATGAATATAAGAAGATATTTGGCGACGACATTGTACTAGAAGATGACAGTCGGACGGAATATACCGATCAAACCAGAGCGTATTCAGATCGATGGTCTGCTCCAATCATTGTCACAACAACAGTAAAATTCTTTTCGACTTTATTTGCATCAAGAAGTACAGAACTTCGTCGTCTTCATCAGGTGGCGGATTCGGTAGTCGTATTTGATGAATGCCAGTCTCTCCCGTCTTCTGTCCTCGATTGTACTATATATATTCTTCAGCAGCTTGCAAAGAATTATCATACAGATATCTTGCTTTCAACCGCGACACTTCCCTCTTACAATTATCGAAATCAAATTTCGTGGCAAAGAGAGGAAATTATCAAAAATGTAAAAAAGCTGTATGAAGATTATCACATAGCCAAAAAGACAGATATTGAGTTTGCTCCAGGGGATAAAAAATACAGCGCAAAAGACCTAGTAAACGTATTTTCGGGTAATAATCAGGCGGTATTCATCTTCAATACAACGAAAAAAGCAAAGGAGATGTATGATGAACTGATCCGTGTACACGGACAGAAGAATTGTCGGCTACTCACGTCTGCTCTTTGTTCAGATCACAAACGGGATCTGATTACGTGGACAAAGCAAAGATTAAAATCAAAGAATCCAGAGCCATGTTATTTATCCAGTACGCAAAGTATAGAGGCGGGTGTAGATGTGAGTTTTCCATGTGGAGCCAGAGAATATGCGCCTTTTCCATCTGTTGCGCAATCAGCAGGAAGAATTAACAGAAATGGGGAGGGCAACGGATATCTGCTTGTTTTTCGACATAAAAATCATAGCAAATATGATTATCCTGGAGCAGACTATATGACGGCCAGTGATCAGACATTGCATATGGCGGAGAAGAAACGGAAAAAGGGAAGCTTTTTATCTACAGATTCGCTCGATGACATGGATCAGTATTATAAAAGACTTTACCGGTCGGAAGCTGCGAAAAAAGACAGGCGCGAACTTACCGAAGCAATCCTGGAGGAAAATTATCATGAAACAGAAGATTACTATTCGATTATAGAAGACAAAGGACAGCTCAACATCATTGTTCCTTACAAGGACAACGAGAAAAGTATAAAGACGTATAATACTATTGCTGCCGAGCTTCGGGAAGCGGATTATGGAATCACAAAGAGTCAAATGAAGCGCGCATCTGGAATTACAGTTTCAGTATATACAAATCACTTCACACAGATAAGTGCTTGTTGCCAGCAGTTATATTTTATGACAAATGCTGGTTTGCAGGCCACTAATTGGTATCTTTTGGAAAATTTGCAATACTATACAGAACACGGACTGGATGTGACTGATGTTGATGATGTTAACCTGTCTTGCAATTCTCTTAAATGAAATATATAATGTGTGTACGGAGTGTGTGTATAACAAATGGGAGGAAATAATATGACAAATACTTTAACCAAAACTAAGGTTTTCCAAAACGGTAATAGTCAGGCAATCCGAATTCCACAAGACATGAGAACAGATAAGAAAGAGTACTATATTCACAAGGTTGGTGATACCTACATTGCTTTTCCGACGGATGACGCATGGGCTACAGTGCGGGAAGTCATTGGCACTTTTCCTTCGGATTTTCTCGATACCAGAGACCAGCCTTCACCGGTAGACATTCCGGAAAGAGAGGACTTTTAATGTATCTTTTGGATACCAATATCTGTATCTATTTCATGAAAAATAAATATCCGGATTTAACAAAGCGGCTTATGGAACATGACCCTTCGGAGTTGATGATTTCATCTGTAACTGTCTTTGAGTTGGAATATGGTGTTGCCAAAAGTCATTGGGGAGAAAAGAACCATCAAAAAATGCTTCTGTTTCTGGCTCCATTTACAATCGTCCCCTTTGATGGAAACGATGCAGTTACAGCAGGAAGAATCAGAGGCTTTTTAGCACAAGCAGGGACACCAATCGGACCATATGATGTAATGATTGCAGGACAGGGCCTTGGTAGAAATCTGACTGTCATCACTCATAATGTGAAGGAGTTCAGCAGAGTTCCGGATCTCAAGATTGAGGATTGGATTGAGGAAGCTAAATGACTGATATAGAGCAGCGGGAAGCTGCACGGCAATTTGTAAATAAGTGGCGCGGAAAGGGAAATGAAGACGAGGATGGTCGGTCCTACTGGATCGATCTCCTTCAGAATGTTCTTGGTATGGAAAATGTGACAGACCGCGTGGACTTTGAAAAGAAAGTATATGTAGATGGCAATAAAAAGCGGATTGACGCTTATATTCCAGAGACAAGAGTGATTATAGAGCAGAAGAGTCTGGGTAAAGCACTGGATCAGAAGATTCACAATTCCGGGGACATAGATCTCACTCCGTATGAGCAAGCCAAGCGGTATAATGATAATCTTTCTTTCGATGAGAGAGCACGGTGGATTATTACGTGTAACTTCGCCCAGATCTGGATATATGACATGAATCAGGCAAATTCGAAAAAATTTGAGCCACTGAAGATAGAACTGCCGGATCTGCAAACGAAATTTCCGCTCCTGGACTTTCTGGTTAAAAAAGATGTTAAACAGCTGTCCCGCGAGATGGAGATTTCCATTAAGGCCGGTGATATCGTTGGTCTGCTTTATGACGCTTTCGTAAAGCAATATGGTATACCGGAAATAGCACCTAAGAACGAAAGCGACGATGAAAAGAAGAAGCGGGAGCATAAACTGCGCAGTCTGAATGCGCTCTGCGTCCGGCTTGTATTCTGCCTGTACGCCGAGGATGCCGGTATTTTCGGACGCAGGAATATGTTTCACGACTATATGGAGCATTATTCTGTCCGCGAGAGTCGGCGGGCTCTGATCGAACTGTTCAAGGTGCTGGACACGCCAGTGCCGGAACGGGATGAATACTTGGAAGAAGATTTGGCTGAGTTCCCATATGTGAACGGCGGACTTTTTGCGGATGAGTCGATTGAAATCCCACAGTTTAACGAGGAAATCCGAACGCTACTTTTGAAGAATGCGTCTGAGAATTTCAACTGGAGTGATATATCGCCAACCATCTTCGGAGCTGTTTTTGAATCAACACTGAATCCGGAGACACGACGTGCCGGCGGCATGCATTACACATCCATCGAGAACATTCACAAGGTGATTGATCCGCTTTTTTTAGATGACCTGAAAGGTGAGCTTTCGGACATCGAGAAGATCCAGGTTAAGAACACAAGGAACCGGAAACTGCATCAGTTTCAGGACAAACTGTCCTCCCTTCAGTTCCTTGACCCCGCTGCCGGTAGCGGAAATTTTTTGACGGAAACTTATCTGAGCCTGCGCCGTCTGGAGAATCAGATTATCCGTGACCTGACCGGCGGACAGATGGTTTTCGGTGAGGTGATCGATCCTATTAAAGTATCTATAACACAGTTCCATGGCATTGAGATCAATGACTTCGCAGTGACGGTCGCAAAGACCGCACTCTGGATTGCAGAGAGCCAGATGATGAAGGAGACAGAAAGCATCATCGTACAGCAGCTGGAGTTCCTTCCATTAACGACGAATGCGAATATTGTTGAGGAAAACGCGCTGCGGATAGACTGGAAAGATGTGGTTCCGGCAGAAAGGCTGAACTATCTTATGGGAAATCCTCCCTTTGTAGGTTACAGTCTCCAAAGTAAATCACAAAAAAATGACATTCTTTCTGTCTATCTAGATGATAATGGCAATACTTATAAGACGGCTGGAAAAATAGACTATGTTGCGGGATGGTATTTTAAAGCGGCACAACTGATGCAAAATACAAATATTAAGGCTTCTTTTGTTTCCACGAATTCGATCACGCAAGGAGAACAGGTTTCAGCCATCTGGAAACCGCTCTATGAAAGATTTAATATTCATATTGATTTCGGATGGAGAACTTTTGTGTGGGACAGCGAAGCAAATGACAAGGCGCATGTTCACGTGGTTATTGTTGGGTTTAGTAGCGCACCGTCTGATCATAAGAAATGGATATTTGAGAAAGAGAATCGGCGTGAAGTACAGAATATTAATCCGTATTTATTAGATGCACCAGATGTATTTGTTGAGAGCCGGTCAACTCCTCTTTGCGACGTTCCTGAAATGATTTATGGTAATAAGCCAACGGACGGAGGTTTTTTATTTCTCTCCCCGGATGAAAGACAAGAAGCCATTAAAAAAGAGCCCTGGATAGAAAAATACATTCATCAGATCTATGGAGCCACAGAGTACATAAACAACAAAAAACGATATTGCCTATGGCTTGTTGGCGCTTCACCAGCAGATATTGCAAAGTCAAAATTTATTACTTCAAGAGTGCAAGAAGTACGAAACTTTCGCCTTAATAGTTCCAAAGCTGCAACGCAAAAAAGTGCTGATACTCCAACTCTATTTCAGGAAGTACGTCAGCCAGATACAGAATACATTATAGTACCTCGGCATTCTTCACAGGTGAGAAGATATATTCCGTTTGGATTTGTCTCCCCAGAGATTATTGTGAATGATGCTGTACAGATAATTCCAAATGCGTCTCTCTATGAGTTTGGAGTTTTAACATCGAATGTTCATATGTCATGGGTAAGAGCTGTATGCGGCAGAATAAAGAGCGATTATAGGTATTCTAAAGACATTGTGTATAACAACTTTCCGTGGCCTAACTCAACCGATGAACAGAAGAAAGAAATAAGCCAGACTGCACAATTAATACTTGATGCAAGAAATTTGTTTCCGGACAGCAGTTTATCAGACCTTTATAATCCTTTATATATGCCGCCGGAACTGCGGAAGGCTCACACGTCAAATGATATTGCAGTCATGAAAGCATATGGTTTCAGCACCAAAATGTCAGAAGCAGACTGTGTGTCAGAGCTGATGAAGATGTATCAGCAGCTGACTTGTGGCGAAGCATGATCTTCAACATGATAGCCGGGAATCCCCGGTCATTCGATGATTGGAGTAGTTCAGCAGACCTAAATGTTCTGCTTGAGATTTCCATGTAAACATGTATAATAAAATCATACATATGTATTTTCTTTAATTGCTATGATTAATTGCTATGAGTCGATGAGCCAAGTGCTTGTCGGCTCTTTTTTTTTACATTACTGCGTTCGCAGTAAGGAATCACAGCATCCAAAAAGCTGTTTTGAATAAATTCCCCATTTTTATTGTGCGAAAAGGCAACCGGTTTATTCCCGGTGCTGCTAACTGAAACCGCACTTAACAATAGATACAGGAAGACAGAAACAGAGCATACAAGGCTCTGTTTTTTTTATGCGAAAGGAGAAAATCATGTTCTATAAGTATGACACAATACTCAGAAAAGGCCGTCCGGCCTTGGTAAAAGAAGCTTCAGAGTACAAGGCCAATAGTGAAATTATGAAGGACCCGAATGAGGTTCTTGATATTTGCACGAACGTCCTGAATCTTCATAAAAAAACAGAGGAATTTGCTTATACTCTCTGTTTAAACACACGTCTTAAGCTTATGGGTTACTTTGAAGTATCGAGAGGAACGGCAGAGGCTTCTCTGGTAGATCCCAAAATCATCTTTCAGAAGGCACTTTTGATAGGTGCATCAAGAATCATTTTTGTCCATAATCACCCATCTGGCGATCCACATCCATCAAAGGAAGATGTGGACATCACCAAAAAAATAGTGAATGGAGCACGAATTCTAAATCTTCCACTTCTCGATCATATGATCATCGGAGGATCTGAAAGCAATTATCCGGAATGGTACTCAATCAAAGCCTCCATGCCGGAATTATGGAAAGAAACGGAAAAATAAGTCAGCCAACTGGCGGGAAAGGAAAAAAATGAAAAATTATAACGAAGCAGATAAGGCTGCTCCGGCAGCGGCAGAAAGAAAATGGACACCGGTAAAACTGATCGCTCGCGGTGAAACAATCACTGCTGAAATTTTATCGGCCGTCAAGGCACAGACTGTTCCAAATGATAGAAGCGGAAAGGGCGAGGATTCGTACTGGAAAATCCGATATTTTGCAGACCGGGAGTCGGCAGAGAAAATTCTGAAAATCGTCTCGCGTCTTGATTTGCGTGTACAGAGGATCTATCCATCTGTTACACAGGGAGAAGCTAGAATCATTTTGTACGATAAGTACATTATTGCATTTGCGGATAATATGGAACTGTTCCCTGACGGAGCATGGAAGAGCACAAAAACGGATGAGGAATTCATCCTGGCATTATTCTGGCATCCCTATGAATATGCATATAAGTTCGGGGATATCGTCAGAAGAAAGCTATTTCTCAGTTCAGATGAATGGGAGGATTGGAGGCTGCTGTTTGAAAGGCCTTCATGCAGGCAGATGCCGGGAGGTAGCCTATGAAATCCTGGTGGCCAGTGGAAATAGAAAGAGAATATCCAAGCAAAAAAGTCAAAGTATCTATTCTGCCACCGATGGAAGCAGAGGAAAAACCTTCGGAAGTGGTAGTACAGGCATTTGGCCTTTTTTTGTTAACAAGATGGTATCCCACGCAAAAGGATGCCGAGAGAGTTCGAAAGTTTTACTTGAGTAAATTTTGAAAGAAGAAAGGAAAGAAATATGTATTATTGGAATGATCTGGATAATCAGGGAAGCTGCAAAGAGTATAGGAAACGAAAGATGGTAGGAGCATTTGATACAAGAAGTACTGGCGCCGTTATCCATGGGATAGTGGAAGAAGCCTTTGTAAAATATAAAACAGGGCAACTAACGGAAACGGAGATGGAAGCATTCTTTAAGAAGGAAATGGAGGAGAAAGCAGCTTCTCTGATTTTTTGTGCGGAAACATTCGCACAGAAATACGAAAATGAGATCGGAGCGTTGAAGAGATACCTGAAAGATTTTCCGGAGCAGGATATGCTTCCCGCAGAAGCAAAGTCGATTGATATCTTCGGTCAGATGGTTAAGGTGAATCCGACCGCTATCAGAATCAAAAATAAAAGTGACATAGAAGTTATCAAGGTTTTTGATCGTGAACCGGATATTTCCGAACGTGGTCGATCCATCGATACCAAGGCGGCATCTTCAAAAAAACTGTTCGCATTCCTAAAATATGGACAGGATCTTTTGGAGAGCGGGAAAAACGGTATAATTACCGCTACTTTTATTTACCTTCGCGGTAAAGACGAAAAAAATGATGATAAATTTATCAAAATGAGACGTTCCTATGACGGCGGACTTCCTCTGAAAATTCATGACAAGAAGATTGTCTCCATGACATATCTCATGTCTAAGAATGCAGAGGGGGAATGTGTTCCCTCTGAGGCAGACGAAGCCTTCAGAGAATCGTTTGAAGAATGGTTTTCAGGATCTGAAAAAGGTTCCTGCGAAAAATGTCCGGAGAACAAAAGCTGCAATTATAAGAAGGCGACAGCTCCCACAGTCCTTAAATTTCCGGCAAAAAGAGCAAGAATAGCGCCTACCGAAGAGCAGAAGAAGGTTATCCGCACAACCAGTGGTATAACCCGAGTCGTGGCCGCTGCCGGCAGCGGAAAGACTTTTTCCATTGTGAGGAATGTCCTTCATCTTCTGGAAAAAGATAGAGCGCAGAGTATTGTTGTGGTGGCTTATAACCGGGACGCCGCAGAAGAAATCAAGAAGCGACTTATCCGGGAAAACAACCGGATGAGAAAACCAAGGAGGGACGTTGAGAAAGTCAATGTCAATACATTTGACGGACTGTTCTTCAACGTGATTCGAACCGGCTATAAGGATTTGGGGTTCACAGAAAAACCGGAGATCATTGAAAAAAACGATGCCGCTGCCGTGGCTGGAGAAGTGGCGGCGGAACATCCGATTTCCGGTATGAACTACCGGATCTTCAGCGATCCGAAGCTTCCGAGCGTTACAAAAACGCTTGTCGATGCGTTTGACATCATAAAGCGTAACGATCTCAGCATGGATGATTTTGGCATTCTGAGGGATACGCTAAAGTCACATAAAAACGCCTATATTATCGATGAGGAAGCCGGGGATGAGCCTTACAAGGAGATAATGAGACTTTATAGTCTCTACAATGATAAGCTGTTTGAAATGAACAGATTGGAATACGCGGATCTTCCGAAATATGTAACAAAGCTTTGGACCATGTACCCAAACTGTTTTGATATCTATGGATTCAAACATTTCATTGTAGATGAATCCCAGGACATCGACCGGCGGGAGCTTGAGATCCTGAAGCTGATGCTTACTCCGACAACAAAGAAGGGAAAAAAGAAATCCCTTCTGGTGGTTGGCGATGACCGGCAGTCAATCTACCGATTCAAAGGTGCAGATCCAACCATACTTTTGAACCTGGAGAAGGAGATGGGGTCAAAGGTAAAAACTTTGACGCTCTCACAGAATATGAGATCTCAGCCGGGGATTGTCAAAATTGGCGATCGGACGATCGCAAGAAATTCTGAGCAAGTGGAAATGAAAATTATTTCTTCCAGACAGGGAGATTTTCTGCCAATTGTACAGGGATTTCACGACAAAGAAAGCCAGTACGAGTACATTGCCGACCAGATAATCGCTCTGCAGAAAGAGGGATACGCCCTTTCCGATATGGCGTTCCTTGCCATCAAGAGATCTATTCTTGATGGAATGGAAGCAGTATTGGCACAAAAGGGCATACTCTCAAACCGGATGTATCCGGAAAAAATCAATGATAATCCACGAGTACGGGCAGCTTTTTCACTCTGGCGTGCTTTTGAAAATCCGGATAATAAAAGGAGTATCCGGTTATTCCTTGAGGCAAAGTACGATGGAGAACTGTACGAGAAAGCCTCTCCGGAGGCCGTAGCAGTGCTTGTAGACAAGTACCAAAAGAAATACCGTATGTTGCGCAAGTTGCCCTCAAAACGGAAGGCTGGTGCCTTTATGGGGGAGTTGAAGCGGCTGAATACAAAAGATGAATTATATAAAGACTTTGTAAGCCGGCTCTTTGATTATTCCTCTAAGGGCTGGGATATACTGTCCAGTCATCTTGAAAATTTGGTCCTCTATGGTGGGGAAGATACCTACCGGAAGAAAAAGAACTATGACGGACTTGTACTTAATACAGTATTTTCTTTTAAGGGATTGGAAAAGCCAATCATTTTCCTATGCCTGGATGATTTCGACCAGAAGGGGATGAGTCCGGCAGATTTGGAAGAAAGAAACAGATTAAAGTATGTGGGAATAACAAGGGCAAAGGACATCCTCTATGTAACAGGCAAATATATTGCCTATGGGGACAAGAAAAGCCCTCATATCAATGCTTTCCTCTCTGATGCGTATGAGGATCTTGGGAAGACCTGGGATGCAGATGTGGAAAGAAATGTATCTGAAGCATAAAAATGTGAGCGTTTCGCGCGGGAGGGAGGTTAAATATACTTCCGCGTGAAACATGAAATTTATTTATTTAAACTCTACTTGATATTGTTATTTATTTAATTACGTATTATAATAAAATCATCAGAAGTTGTGATAAAACGATTAGAAATCAGGAGGGTAGAACATGATTAAGATCATCAAAGGAAGACGTTACGATACGGAAAAAGCAAAAGCCGTTGCACACGATGAGCGCTGTTCCGGCAGCTTCTCTGACTGGTCAGAGACGTTATACCGCAAGCAGACGGGCGAATATTTTCTCTATGGAGAGGGCGGTCCGATGACAAAATACGCGCAGGCGACCGGAGACAATTCATGGAGCGGCGGAGAACAGATCATTCCGTTATCTTTTGAATCTGCTCAGGAGTGGGCAGAAGAACATCTGGACGGAGAGGAATACGAAAAATTATTCGGTATCGTTGAGGAAGATAATCCGGGAACGAAATCATCGATCACAATTCGCCTCACGGATGCGGCGATCGCAAAACTCAGCGATCTGGCAGCGGCCGGCGAAACGACAAAATCAAATGTTATCGAAAAACTGATTCTTGGCAGATGAAAAGGGACCAAATCTTCCGCTTGAGATTTCCGAATAACCATGTATAATAAAATCATAAATATGTTTTTTTAAAGAAGTGAGTCGATGAGCCAAGTGCTTGTCGGCTCTTTTTTTTGTATTACTGCCTATGCAGTACGGAATAACAGCTGCCGGAAATATCCAAAAGCTGATTTGAATAAATTCTTATTTTTATCGTGCATAAGAAGGATCTGGCATATTTATATATGCTTACCGGGAATGCACTTAATATAGATACAGAGATAAGACAGAGCGTCAAATTGCTCTGTCTTTTTGGTGAAAATGGAAAGGAGACTCAATGGA
Organism: Bilifractor sp. LCP19S3_H10; assembly: GCF_052119185.1. Classification (NCBI taxonomy): domain Bacteria; kingdom Bacillati; phylum Bacillota; class Clostridia; order Lachnospirales; family Lachnospiraceae; genus Bilifractor; species Bilifractor sp. LCP19S3_H10. The sequence goes on along the minus strand of NZ_JBQKFT010000008.1, from coordinate 49,055 downwards.
AATTGCTTATTGGGAAATTGAGAAAGCAAGAAAACTTACAACTAATGAAATCAAAAATCAAATATGGATGTGGTGCGTGTGCAGACAACCTATTCCCGGATGTCTGAGGCTGAATGGAAGACGAATCAGCTTATGGAGAAAGGCCGCGAGAACTGGGACGAAGATGATTGGGAGTCTTACTCGTATATACAGGAAGCGGAAGCTGAAGAAGCTGCTGATCAGGAGTACCTGGACAACTATTCTGTCTACTACTGACCAAGTGTTTTACAGTACCCAAGTCAGGATAGGAGGAAAAAGCATGAAATTATATCATGCAACATACACAGAAAGCGTCCCTTCAATTATGGCGAATGGTCTGCGCCCATGCAGTAGACATAATTGGGACGGCGGTTATGACCTTGAAGGCAAGGTATTTCTCGCCTTTGATCCGGCAGTAGCGGAAGACTATCTGACGGCCGCCAATACATATGACGGGTCACCAATAAGTATTCTCGAAATTGATTCGAAGAATATCAATATCGACAAAATCGGATATGATTGGAACAACCGTTGCGAGTCGGAAGCCGATATTAATTCTATAGCTTATGCAGGTGTCATCAGAAAATTCCGCATCATGCAGGAAGATGACCTTATGGCCATCACACAACCTGTACAGTTCGCAGATCTGGGACACGGAGATGATGACGCGCAGCGTATCTACTGGATCATTGCCGATGTTTTCGACGAGCAGGTCGCGAGTAAAATCGAATAAAGCGCAGGAGATCTATCATGAAGCATAATTATAATTATCCAATCATAGTAGGAAAAGGTTTTAAAAAGCGTGCAGTATGTGGAATCTCACACTTTGGTAGCAAGTGTATGTGCATAGTTAGAGAAAATGATGCAGTCGAAACGTGCATATGCTTTACTGATGATGACAGCATACGCCATATGATTGATGCATTGGAAATACTGTTGGAAACAAAGAAATAACGGACTACGCCCAGGATGTTCATACCACATTCGGAAGCGACGAGGCATGGGAACCGAAGTCAGAGTAATTGAATGATTCAAAAAAAGGAGGAAACGTATATGAATTACTATCAAGGTGGAACCTGTTATCATGAGAACGATGATAACACGGTTTCGGTAATGAGCGGAGGCGAGGTTATAGAAACCTTCGAGTCCTCCGGGTGCATCTACAATGATCTGGGGTGTTGTCAGGGCTGCCCGGAATGTTATTTAGATGCTCTGCATCGTTACGACGAGGATTAAATGGTCGAAATATGCATATTCTAACGCTTGAGATTTTTAAGGAATAATGTATAATAAGACTATACATATGTAAGAATTTTTAAGAGTCGATGAGCAGACGCTCGTCGGCTCTTTTTTTGTTGAAAACTACTGCCTATCGCAGTACGGAATACAGCTACCGTAAAGCTGATTTGAATATATTTTACATTATAATGTGCTGATGCACTTAACATATATGGGAATAGAAAGAAGATTGACAGGGCATAGGCTGCTCTGTTTTTTTTGAAAGGAGGAGCAACAATGATTGCTCGGTGGGAAATTGAAAAGGCGAGGAAACTCACCACTAACCAGATTAAAAATTTTATCTGGGGGGAAATTACGTGCGGAACGCCGGTACCTGGATGTATCAGCGTGGACGCGCTGCGGTACGTCCTGAGAGAAAGAGGAGAAGATGATTGTGGATACCACGATACCTGAAAGAAAAGAGGAATAAGGGATGGCGAAAATATATGTAAAGACTCTGAAACAAATTGAAGAGGAATCTAAAGGTTCTTTCGTACGTAGCAATGCCGGGCTTAACAAGATGTGTACGGACTGTTTTGCGAGATGCCCCGGTATAACGGATCAGAGTTACACCGGATGTGTACATCACATCAGCGAAGAGCTTCTTGACTTTAAGAAAAAGTGGAGGAGTTATCAGGTGTGCAAGGGTAACACAGATAAAGCAGTACGGTGTCATCTTGAAAATCCTGATAATCCAGGATTTGAGACAAAATTTGACCGTGCATTAAAGGCAGAGTACAAGTCGCATTATCAGGCTGTACTTGCCTACTGCAGGCTGTGTGGATGTAATACCTACACAGGATATCTGGATGTTACGAAATATCAAAGTATATTCCGTGATATGTTTTTCTGATTTTTTTAAGGTTCAGGCATAGTGCCTGTTACATACCGCGGCTTTAGAGATACCCCGGAATCATTTTTGAGGGTATCAAGAAACTGATAAGGAATTGTAGAGAGAAAGACAGGCGCTGAAAGTCTGTCTTTTTTTGGAGGAAATTATGAGAAATTACGCCGAGAGTTCGCTATATCAGCAGCTCACCTATGATACGTATAGGGATCTGAAGGGCCCCTATTCAGAAGAGGCTTTACAGGAAGCCTTTTCAATCTTGCAGGAGATTGAAAAGAAAAAGTATTTCGATGAAAACTGCAATATCAGGGGATTAGAGGAAAAAATATCGGAGATCCTTCCGAACCGGTGCACCTATATGGATGCTTCCTCCCTTGTCATGAATGCTATGAAGGCGTTCAAAGACAGTAAAAAGGACACCCCTTTTGGAGATACCGAAGTAACATTCCCTTCTTATCTTGAGACAGCAGAAATCCGTGAATTATCCGGTGACGTTCATCCAAGGGCAATCTACAAGATTGCGAATAAGAAAGTTGAGGATGAGGAAACCGAATGGATGGAAAAAAATGATATTTCCCCGGAACCGGATGATTCCGGATCGGTAGGTGTAAAACTTCTCTTTCATGGTTCTCCTGCGGATACCTGGGTATCAATCATCACAGATGCCCGGTTGGATGCCACAAAAGGGAAAGGACCTTATGGAATGAAAAGCCGGTCTTTTGGATCCATTGAAGATGAATATGGAGTAGAACAAGGTAACTATTACTCAGATGACCTGAAAACGGCTATGTCCTATGGCGCAACGGGATATGAACAGCAGTCCATTGTAGGAGTATTTGCCGTCCCGGTAGGAAAAATGTGTGAGGTAGCCCTCATTTCCCCTACCCGCTATGATGGTTCTTCCTGTAGTGAAACAACTGTTTATACGGAAACCCATCTGAAAGAGATGGGCTGTGACAGCCTTAAAGCCAGAAAAGAAATTGTAGCAAGAAGAGGGGTTCTTAAATACCTTCTTCTGATTTGATATGGAGGAATAAATGATGGATAAAAAAACAAAAGAGAAACTTGCGGCATTCCCGCCGCATGTAGCAGGGGATGAGTTAAAAAGAGCCGCAATAGAGACCTACGTGAACAATAAGAATTCAGGAAATATTCTTGCATATCTCGATAAGCAGGAGGACTGGTTCGTAATATCGAAATATGATATCCGTGAGCTGGTCAACGGGATTAATAGTCCCGCTGCAAGAATGTTTCTTGATCCTTATCATGGATCATGGATCAATCTGACCCGTGATGGCAGATGGGGACACGCAAAGATCTCCTATTACTTTACGGGAAGTACGGATGGTTATTATTTAAAAAACATCCCTTTGTACGGACCGGAAGATACAAAGGCTGAGTTGCTGAAAGCGATATCTGCAGATTCAAATAACATTCTCCCTGCCATTTCAAGATGGCAGGATCGGCAGACCGACAATCATAGCAGGCAGGATCCTACACACCTATCGTATGATGACTGTGTAAAGCAGTGGCAGGCAGAATATGAAGCGGAGAAAAATCTGGAAACGGAATGTTTCGCGCTGATTAAGCCATATCCGAAGGCCTTTAAAAAATTTGCCAGGAAGAAAACGGAGGAAAACCGGTATCCGAAACTTCTTGTCTACAATAGAGGCAAAAAACAGTACGTGTATTGCACACACTGTAAGAAGTTTTATGATAACAAGGGGGATCGGATAAACCTTCAATATGCGGAAAACAAGGCCTGCAGCCACTGTCATACGGTTGGCTCAGTGATATCCGGAAAAGGAGCGGCCAAGGGCCTGTTTTACACGAATGTCGGGTATCTGCAAAAGATTCCCGGTAACAGGGGCATCATCCTCAGACAGTTTTACAGCTATTATTCATATGAATTGACAGATATAAAATCGGGTATTGCCGAAACCTTCGAAATGGAGGAAGAACGAAGGTATTTTCTCTTTTTTGAAGGACAGAAGGTCGTCAAAACACATGATTTTGCTTATAAGAAGGATACCAACTGGTATGGAAACCCCTATGGAGATCCGTACTGGCATTATATTCGTAAACGAGACTGGGTGTATAATACGCATCTTTATCTTGGAAATTATAAGCAGGTCGTGAAGAATACCCCATTTAAATATTGTGGGGTTGATGTTTTTGCGGAAAAATTGAAATCCGGGTCGTGCGATGTTCACGATTACCTCAGATATTACAGTAAAAAGAAATATCTGGAGTATCTCGTTAAGATGGGATTGACGTGGCTTGTCAGCGACATCATAAGGAATCCCATCAGCTGTACAAGGATTTTTAATGAGAAGGGCAAAAATGCCAAAGAGATTCTGCAGCTGCCCGGAGATCTTCTCAAAGAGGCAATCAGCGGAAATTACAGCTACAGTCAAATTGAAGCAGAAAAGAGAAAGCGGATGCTTGCTGCTATGGCAGCGGGTGTGAATGCTGCGACTGCAGAAGATGCAAAAAAGTACGAGAAATGGAAAAGACTTGGACTTGAGATTGAAAATTTCCGATTGCTGTTTCCAAAGATGCATCCGGATAAATTATTCCGGTATCTCCTGAAACAGCAGGAGAAGATCTGTTTCAATACGGATCTTACTTTGAGCTTTCAGGAAACGAAGCAGTATTATCAGGACTATCTTTCAATGGCAGCGGAAGTAGGTGAAAATCTTGAGGATGAGTATTACATCCTCCCACCGGATCTTCACAAGGCGCACGAGCGTGTAAATAAAATTGTAGAAGAGAATAGAAAAATAGACCGTAAGAAATGGGATGAGGAAATGAACCGGATGATTGCTTCACAGCTTGAGAAAAACAAGCTTGTGAAACAGTTCGTAAATATGCGGATGTTTGGCCTGTTCTTCCACGTGCCGAAAACCGCCCAGGAATTCCGCGAAGAAGGTTCTCTTATGCATAACTGCGTAGGAGGCAATCATTATATAACTGCGCAGGCAGAGGGAGAAAGCCTGATCCTTTTCATCCGAAAAGAATCCGAACCGGACAAACCGTTCTGCACTTTTGAATGGAAGGATGGAAAAGTTAATCAGGTGTTCATGCGGCGGAATACGCCGATCTCGGGAACAACAAAAACATTTGTTGATCTCGTGGAAAAGAAAATTCAGAAATATCAGGCGAAAGAAGCCAAAAAGAAGGCCGGCAAAAGACGTGCAGCCTCGAAGGTAGCTTATGCATAATAAGCTGCTTTTTTTGTACAAAAAAGGAGAAAGCCATGGATAACAACAAGATGTTTATGAAAGTGCCTCAGTCTGTAGATGAACTGGAAGGGATTGTAGAAGAAAAGAAGGTCGCGGACGAGCAGCCAAAGACTGTTGGAAAAAAGGAAAAAAAATCGGTTGTTCTTTCCGAATTTGTGAAAAGCAAGATCCGGGAAGTCAAAAAACCGGAGCCTTTTGTTCCTCCGGCTGATCCGGAAGAATGTATCCGGCTTGCCGTTGAAAAACTCGGCAAAGAGATGCAGGATACCGTGAACCGTATTAACGAGGCGGTTCAAAAAAAAGAAGAGAAGGATGACAGCCAGCTGAACAGGGCTTTTCGCGGATATACAAACGATCAGATTGATGAGCAGCTCAAGAATCAGAGCAAGGCATTGGATGAGAGTTGTATTTCAAAACTGATCACGATGTGTCAGAAAGATGCCGAATTCTCGGCATTGGTTATAAACCCTGTAAAAAAATACAACAAATGCCGGAAACTGATCTGGGAAAGAGTAAAGGCGATATTGATTCCGGGTGATCAGGTTGCCTGCATTGATAATGATGTTGTCTATGAATGGGCAGCGGATTACTACAGGGAGGATGCTATGAAAGAAGCAGAGGAGGAATACAAAGCTGCCTGTGAAAAAGCAAAAAATACTGCCATTCAGCAGGAAAAGCGAAAAAAGACCGAGGAACGGAAAAAGAAGGAGGAAGAAAGAAAAGCCCGCAAGGCAAAAAAAGAAAAGCAGGAAAAAATGCAGATGTCGCTATTCGGTCCAGATAGTCCGGAGACCACTCCGAGAAGTGATCCTTCTCCTGCTCGAAAAGAAGAGGATCTTCCGATAACAGATGATGATTCCGAAAACATTCCTGGTGAGTCTTCTGAAATCGAAGACGGGCCGGCAAATAACCGGATTGATTCAATGGATGGTTCACCAAAGGAAGAGACGTCAGAAAAGGATCACGAGGACGATTTCGAAGATGTTGCTGGAAATGCTTCCGAACACTCATCAGAAGGAGACGAAGATGAGTCAGAAGATCCGGAAGAATCGCAGGCAGCGGACGATCATCTGGAAGGTTTTGAAGACCCTGAGCAGCCTGAACCTGAGAAGAAGCCGAAAAATACAACGGTAACTATCAATGCTGATGACGAGGATGAACAGATGTCCATCCTGAGCTGGCTTGAAGGTAATTAAGGGGGTGGCTGTATGTGTTACGCAAAGATCTATGGAAAAGAATTTAACGGGGAGCTGAGCGCGGTTAAGCGCTCTGCCAGCCGGTACGCAAATTCCTGCTGCCGGAAAAGCGACACTCTGAAAATTTATGATCATCGGTATCCGTACGGTCACATCACGCATGTGTATGTGCGTGACAACACCATCTATGGTGCAACGTACAAGGCAGGAAAATGGAGATTAGTCTTCAAAAGATAGGATAAGGAGATCAATATGGGATATAAAGATTTATTTAGAAAGTACAAGGCGTTATTGTTTTGTTACATTAGAACGACTGGAGCCAATCCGTATACCTCACAAATATGCGAATTAGCAGCTGTTAAATTTCTGATCTCAAATGGGAAAATGGTAAACGGCGGACAGATGGACAGACTGATCCGCCTGAATCCTGGAGTCATGATGGCCCAGAAATTTGAAAAGTATCTTGGATTTACTTCACAACAGTTAACGAAAGAAGGAGAATCCGAACTGGAAGTCTGCAACGAGTTTTACCATATGTTGACGGACGGAGAGGAAAAAGATGACAAGGGACGGATCGTTACCAAAAACACCCTTGTAATTGCCCATCACGGACAACTAACATTTGAATTTGTTAATCAGATGTTGGTTCGTTATGGTTATTTCGGTTTTATGAGAAATCATGACCTTCTCGATACCATGACGGTACTCCGGGACCGCCGTGCGGGAGCGGGAAACCTTATTGACGCATTCCATGAATATGGAATGGAAGATAAACCGGAGGAAACCAAAACAGAGGCCGGAAAGATTGCTCTCAAAGGAATGGATGAGGTAAAGCATCTGGCTTACGTAACGCTAAAAATGGATCAGGAAAGACCCGATCTGTACAAATATATAAATGTATTCGGAGTAAAACCGAATGCAAAAAAGCCGATGGATCGGTTCCCACACGTCGTATACAGGGAACAGACTCCATGCGAGAGTATCCGGGCAGAGAATGATATTTTACCTATGAAAAAAATCGGTTAATTGCAACAAGGCAGAGAATCCAAGGAAATTTCCCATAGGGTTCTCTGCCGTTTTTGTGTTAAAATAAAGGATAAGAAGGTTGTATGGAAGGGAGGGTTTCAAAATGGCAAATGATATTGAAAAAATGGTAAATCAATTTGTGAAAAATTTGAATCCTAAATGCGTATATCTCTTTGGCTCAACAGCTTCTGGAACAGATACAAGTGACAGTGACTATGATTTTTACATTGTTGTTGAGAATTCTCAAACAGATATTCTCTCATCAACAAGAGATGCATATCGTTCTGTTCGTGGTCTTAGAACGAGACCTGTAGACATCATTGTAAATACAGAAGATCATTTCGAAAAAAGAAAACAAGGACCTACTCTGGAAAAAGAAGTCTTTGAGAAGGGAGTGCTGATGTATGTCCGGTCAACTACCCACAACCTAAATGTCATGGGTAGTTGACGGATGGACAGGTTTGTAGTTCTAAAAAGCTTTTTTGATTCTGCAATCCTCTCTTGTGTCAGAAATTCAAGTGGGGATTCTCCAACGTATTTTTTAAGGATTGCAGCGCTTGCAAGGTTCATACCCTGCACCAATTGCTTCGTCTCTTGTAGAAAACTCGACTTTATTGGCATCTGACATCCGACTCACACTGGAGCAGTCCGGCCTATGAAATTTCATTGTATTTGAATTGCCGATATAGGCGGAAGTGGTATTGTTTGTGTTCTGCGGCTGCTGTACGGTTTGGGTAGGAACCGGCTGTGCCTGCGTAGTGTTCGTGTTTTCCGTATTCTGAGAAGCAGAACCCCCGGTGTATTCCGGTCCGGAACTGTCTCCGGTCGCATAATCAATCGTGATACCTGGCTGCACGTTATAGCAGTACACACAGAACAGGATGCCGGCGCCGTTATCTTCGACCGACTTCGCTTCCATCAGCACTCCAGAGGCAAGCAGATTGCTGCCTTCAAACATCGGTGTGACGCGGTACAAGACGTGGTTCCCAGTTTCCTTCACATAGTCAGCAACCATGTTCTCAAAAGGCTCCATGCCCTCCACATTCATATATCTGGTGCCGGTGATCAGGTTTTTTTCATTGGCATTTTCCGCTGTGAGCTGATATCCGATGAGATGGCATCGATTATAGAGGTAGTTTCCGTCAATGCCTGCGTATTTCACCGTATGCCATCCGGTCGGCTTCACGGACCCGATATCGCCACGCTTCTCGGTGGGCATCAGATCTTGTCCAATGCAGGAGACGGCAGCGGTACATCTGCCCAGCGAATCCAGCTCCCCGTATGTTTCGTAAGAAGTTGTGGTTAGATCCGCGTCGGAAAAATACGGAACGTTGTTGTTTACGGTTACATAGGGTGATCCGGAATATGCCGGGATACTGGATAAATCGAACGATGTTTGGACTGATGCCTGTGTAGGCACTGGTTCTTCCGTAGGTACTTCAGTAGGTGCTTCCGTAGGTGTATTCGTTGGTGATGCCGTCTGTGTAGGAGCAGGCGTTAGGGATGTTTTATTTTCAGATGATGAATTAACTGTTATTTGATTGAAAACTGAACTTGTTGAAACAGAAACAGAAGAAGAGCTGCTGTCACTGTTACAACTTCCTATTGCCAACACAAGAAGGCAGATAAGAACAAGCGGAATCAAAATAGCCGAACAACATCCTCTCTTTTTCTTATTGTTTTTCATATCTTACCATTCCCCCTATGGACATATTTCTGCAAAGTGATTTTATCATGAGAATATCCGGGAAAATCTTCCTGGGATATCATTTCGTACTCAGCAAGCGGAAGATTGAAAAAGAGATCCGCCGGATAGCGCCGATTCCAATAAAAAAGATAAAGAGTGCTGATCCGATCCTTATAGGGAATCAGGTTGCGATCTTCCACAAAGCAAAAGTCATCCTCGCCGGCCTTTTGTAAAAAATCCTCATCCACGTGCGCATCGGGAAAGAGCGTCGCGGAATAAGCATCAATCCAGAGGGTATGATTTCCAACCAGATTTTTTATTTTTTCAGTCAGCACACGATCCCGGCTGAGACGGCGATGATTAAACATCATCCCGCCACGATCTTCAATAACTGTAATTACAATCATTTCTTATCTACCTCATATTTGAAAAGTTCCGTCTACATTCGAAATATACTATATTTTCTATTATACAAAATATAACTCAGAAAAAGTAAAAAAGATGTTTCCCTGATCCGAAATATAAGATATACTAAAATTATAACTGAAGTTACCTTTCTAGCTGCAGCAATAATAAGTATCGCGGCTTCATCAGTTAACATCGTTTATCGCAATCGCGGAATTTTCTCCAAAGATAATAATCTTATAGTATTAATTCGGAGGTATCTTATATGTGCCCGTCTATGCAGTTTGCTGCGTCAGATGCAGTAGTCTTTTGCATCCCATCTTCCTATTTGTTTGTAATGCCGGAAGGCTATGGTTTTTTGCGCCACGATCCGTTTGCCGAGTGCTCAAATGATGATATATACGTACCACAGACATTAATTCGGAAATACCGGATGCACACGGGCGATGTTTTGAACGGATTTGCACGTCGTTTTTCTGACAAAAATACTGCCCTGACCTTTGTCAATCAGATTAACGGAATGAAACCGGAAGAGACTGCCCATATTAAAAAATTTGAAAACTTGACGCCGATTTTCCCAATGCAGCGTATTCGCATGGAGTATGCCGGATGCTCTGTTTCCATGCGGATGTTGGATTTGATGAGCCCTATAGGGAAGGGTCAGCGAGGCCTTGTCGTATCCCCGCCCAAAGCAGGGAAAACAACATTGCTGAAACAGATCGCATTATCAGTAAAACAATTTGATCCGGATATCGAACTTTTCATTTTGTTAATTGACGAAAGGCCAGAAGAAGTAACTGACATTCGAGAGACCATCACAGGAGAACGTGTTCAGGTATTGTCCTCTCCTTTTGATGAAACAGCAGAGCATCATTGTCGTATTGCTGAATTCACATTAAACCGTGCAAAACGCCTAGTAGAATATGGAAAGGATGTTGTTCTTCTAGTCGATTCACTCACAAGACTGGCACGAGCATATAATCAGGTTATCATACCCAGTGGACGTACACTTTCCGGAGGAATTGACCCTGCGGCTTTATATATGCCGAAAAAATTCTTCGGTGCAGCACGTAATGTACGAGAGGGAGGAAGTCTTACTATCTTGGCAACCGCACTTATTGATACAGGCAGTAAGATGGATGATGTTATATTCGAAGAGTTCAAGGGAACCGGAAACATGGAACTGATGCTCAGCCGTACCATGCAGGAGAAGCGGATCTTTCCCGCCATAGACCTTACGCATTCGGGTACGCGTCGGGAAGATCTGCTTCTTTCGGAAAAAGAGTTGGTTGCCGAAAGAAAGCTCAGAAAGATGAGAGATAGCGGATATTCCTTTTTTGGGAAAACACAAAGCAATCAGGAACTTTTACAAAATATATGGCGAGAAAGCCCGCGGTTTTAACCGTGGGAGGAAGCCAAAATTGTATTGTTATTTTCCAATGAGAGCATTTTGTGCTTCGGCAAGCATTTTCCGAAGATCTGCTTCAGATGCAGCCAAAGTCTCGCATCTTTTCTCGGTTGCTTTTGCGTCTGCCAGGCGGGTTTCATACAACTCCTTTGTATGAACGAGAGTTGTTTGTAATTCCTTTATCTGATATCGAAGGCTCTGCACTTCAACTTTTAAGGATGCCTCGGATTCTTTAAGTGACTGGTAGCCTTCCAGTTTACCGCTCAGATCTGCGATCTGGTTGTTCAGCACGGTGTTTATATGTTGCTGATCCCGTATTGCGGCTTTTGCGGACTCCATCTGTTCTATGGCAGCTTTTCTCCGTTCCTCGGCCTCGTTTAACCTAGTTGTCGCATGATCCCTGTCTAATTCAATGTCTCTCTTATCCTTTTCCAACTGTTCAATTTTGGTCTGAAGGGCGTCTATGGTCTTGTCTTTCCGGTCAAGAGAAGATGCGAATTGCTCACGTGCCCGGCCCTCTGCATCGTTTCCAATCTCAATGCTTCTCAGATATGACGACATGATACTCTTTATGGATTTTTCAAACTCCTCAATCTCTGTTGCGCGTCCGGGAACAATGGCTTTCGCCTTATCCATTTCAACAACTTGCATGATATGATCAAATCCCTGCGCCTGGCTCATTCCATTCTCTTCACAGAATCTGCGAAATGCATCCGCTGTTTCCTGATTCACACGGAAATTTGTCTGTTTGATTTCCCCCATTATTTGTGCCTCCTCCTACAATAAGGTTGTGGGTAACAGAATACCTGGCAACCAGTCAGGATCTGCTCCCCCTTCATTGCTAAAGCTGTAGAATGGTATGGCATGGATCTGACGGATTCCTCCTTGGGCCAGACACAAGTTGTCTGCGTCCGTACGATAGCCTGTCAGCCAGCCATCCTCATTCTCAGCCGTTCGGTTTATGCAGGTTGAACCGATGTTTATAAGTTTCATCGCGTTCGTGTGATACCCCAGGAGATTGAACCGGCAGTGAGAAAACTGGCCATCCAATGCACATCTTAAGTTTGGAGGTATCAGTTATGTTGAACGCAGTAGGTATTGATGTATCAAAAGGCAGAAGCACGGTCGCTGTCCTGCAGCCAGGCGGTGTCATGATTCATAAGCCTTTTGACGTGTCCCACAAGTCCTCAGATCTTCGTGATCTCGCCCGCTATCTCGGCTCACTCAATGGTGAAACGAGAGTCGTAATGGAGAGTACAGGGCGTTATCACGAGCCGATCCGTAATGCTCTGTCAAAAGCAGGTCTCTTTGTCTCAACGGTAAATCCACACCTGATCCGAAACTACGGAAACAACACGCTCCGCAAGGTCAAGACCGATCCCGCCGATGCTAAAAAAATTGCCCGCTACACCCTTGACAACTGGGCGTCCCTGCGTGAGTATTCAGTCATGGATACTACGCGTACAGAACTGAAAACCCTCAATTCACAGTTTGCCTTCTTCATGAAGCAGAAAACGGCTGCCAAGACCAACCTGATTACCCTTCTTGACATGACCTATCCTGGCGTAAATAAGCTCTTTACAAGCCCTGTGCGCCCTGATGGGAGCGAGAAATGGGTCGACTATGCCAATTCCTTCTGGCATGTAGACTGCGTCCTGGATTCCGGCCCGAAGGTGTTCACGGAACGTTATCAAAACTTCTGTAAACATCACGGTTATGATTACCAGCCTGCCCGTCCGGAAAAGCTTTACGCCCAGGCAAAGGAGCTGGTTCCGACTGTTCCAAAGGATCCGGTCTACAAAGAGATGATCCGGGACAGTATCTCCCAGCTGAACCTTATGTCAAAGCATGTCGAAGAACTCCGCCGGAAGATGGATGAACTCGCATCCTCGCTCCCGGAGTATCAGACCGTTCGTTCCATGTATGGCGTAGGTCCAAGTCTCGGCCCGCAGATCATGGCCGAGATCGGAGACATCAGCCGATTCAACCATCGGGAAGCGTTGACGGCTTACGCCGGCGTGGATCCCGGAAAGAATGATTCCGGTGAAGTCGTTCACAAGAGTGGTCACGCATCGAAATGCGGCTCTGCACGGCTTCGGAAAGCGTTGTTCCAGGTTATGGAGGCGATGCTCCAGCTCGGCCCCCGCGATGACGATCCGGTCAGTCAGTTCCTGTTCAAGAAGAAAGCCGAAGGAAAACCATATCTCGTATATATGACCGCTGGAGCGAACAAGTTCCTCCGTGTCTACTACGGTAAAGTAAAGGAGTGCATCCGCAATCTTCCTGCCTCTGATTCAGAGGACTGAGTTAATGCTATCCATAGTGCAGATCTGAGGCCGTCTGAATGAATACGGCCAGGTTTCTTATGCCCATTTTCACCCTCCACGATTTTCTTTATTTACTGCTTGACTTTTTATTAGCAGGCTATCTCAGGAATCGAAGTTATGTGCTTTCTATCTTCTTCTCCTTAGAGTAACGCGCGGATATTCTGCTGTCAAGAAGATGTGTTATTCGTATGTTATACATTGTTATTGTTATACATAACATTCTAACATATATCAAATCTTACCGACAAGTCAGACAACGCTATTTTTACTTAAATTTGGTGAAAAAAAAGAAAATACGAGCAAAAAAATGGCCTGTTTTGGTCTGACGCACGCATTAGCGGTTTTAATATTTGACCAGACAAGTAGTTTATTCGTTATCTGATTTGCTTTTTATACAAAAAATCAGACGTGTTAATCACAAAGAGTTGACATTTTATGGCTTTTGGATTTAATAAATAGTATAATATTATATTATACATACAAATTATTTATATATAGGTGGTACGTTGAAAAACAGCAGAGAGAAAGCCAAGAAAAAAATAACTGACGCAATAAAAGAGGTAAAAAATGAAGCAGAAGGTATCAAAAACTCCCCCGGCGCTAAAAAAATAGATGCAAAATTTAAAAAAGCCGGAAAGAAAAGCAACGGTAGACTCATTGTCGTAACCATTGGCGCACTTGTTGTTTTTCCGATTGCCATCATTTCCTGTCGGTCGAAATTCAATCACAACCTGTTTAATGCGGACTTCCAGACCAGCAGTTCAAAATCCGCAAGAGAAACAGAAGATGGGGAAGGAATCTTAAGTGCGAGCAGGGACGAAACATTTTCAGAGCAGCCACTTACTTCATCTACTATCACCATGATAGCGGACGATCCGATAAAAAAACCGACCCTCACAGTTACATATCTGCACACTAAAAACGGCAACTGCACGTTCGCAAAATCAGGTGATGATACCATGCTGATCGATACGGGAATGCAGGAAGATTATGACTACATCATGGCATATCTGGCCTCTGAGAATATTTCTGTGCTGGATTATCTGGTCTTGACCGGTCCATCTGAGGATGTATGTGGAAATGCAGATGATATTATTAATCAGCTGTCTGTAAAAACACTGATTACGCTGAAGTATACGGACGCAAAATCCGATCTTTATAAACTTGCGTTAAAAGCAGCCAGACAGAAGCGAACCAACCTTTCTTTTGCTTCAAGGGGAGAGCAGTATGCGTTTGGGGAAAGTACCCTGTCGGTTCTTGCTCCGGAGGATAACATCAATCGCTCGGAAGACGAAACGATGATTTTTTCTCTTGGAACAAATGAGAAATCCTTTCTATTTGCCGGAAATGCTTCTTCTGATGAATTTGTCACTGCATTATCATGGGCAAATCAGCAGGGCTATGATTTGAAAACAGATGTCTTGTACAGCAGCGATCACGGATCCGACAGCGGTTATTCTGAAAAATTTTATGCGGAAGCCAATCCGAAATACGTTGTGATTGATCAGAGTGCAGATGAAAAGCAGATCAGTACCGACATGATTACAAATGTACAAAATGCCGGAGGAACCATTTATCGGATGGATAAACTTCCTGACTCACAAAACCTGATCTGTAAAACAGATGGTGCAAAGATCGAAATTGTTAATTGGAGGAAATAGAATTATGGGTAAAGCGAAATTCATATCACAGATTGCAATCATCGCCATCTCAGGCATTTCAATATTCAGCGGATGCGGATCACCAGCAGCGTCCAAAAGTGAGAGCAATGTGGATCTTTCTGTAAAACCAGAGTCGAGCATTGAATCATCCTCTTCGTTGGAGGAGGAATCGGTATATTCTGCAATTGTTGACAGTTCATCCGGTCCGGATAAATCGATTGCGGTAAAAAAACCTGAATCAACAAAGGCTCATGAGGATGAGAAAACGACTCCCGCACCGAAACCAACAAAGACAGCATCGAATGCGGAAGTAGACAAGGAAATGACCTCGCCTACACCTACCGTGACGAAAGCTGCAGAAACTATTGAAAGAAATGAATCTGCAGAACCAAATTCGGCTGTCACGCAGCAGAACACTGCAGCAGTAGGTGACGATGTGCCACAAAATGTGAAAGCGGCAAATCAGATCATGGAGTCCAATCCATATTATTCACAAGAAGATTTAATTAATGCCCTTGTAGAAGAAGGATATACTAAAGATGATGCAGTATATGCTTCGGAAAACTGCGACTATATGTGGGTGAATGTATGGGATGGTTCGGTGAGCGCAACATCTGAGTGATATAATTTTGTGTGGCGCCCCGGCAGATAGTCGAGGATTCTTGACCTCCCCCTCTGACAATTGTGACGAACAACATCAAAGAGTTCGAGTGCGTACCAGAATTAAAATTAGAAAATTGGATTTGAGTATTGCTCTTGAAATGTTCATAGAATAATGTATAATAAAATTATAGATGTGTTATAAAATAATTTGAGTCGATGAGTTATTCATCGGCTCTTTTTTTGTATAAAAATTATCAGGTATAACCTGTTTGAAATAGATGTTACTATAGTTGACCCCATGGGCCGTTACGACAGCGATATGCTGTGATCTGGCCCGATGGAGGGGCCGTACTATGAATAAACGTAGGATGATAATAAGAAAGATTATAATGGAAGCCGTAGAAGGTATAGTGGCTTATATTGTCTTACTAGGATGTGTTTTGTACTTCATCATGTACTCCAAAACACATATTACCGATAATCTCTGTTTGATTATCGGTGTTTTAACATTCTTAGATTCTACTTTTTCATTTTCAACGATGATTGATTTAATGAAAAAGTATCGTCGGGAATCAAAAAGAAAAAGGAGGGTTAGAGATGATTATGTTCAACGGCGTAAAAAGCCGGTTTAACTCAGATGAATCAATTATTCACGAAATTTAATAAATACGTTCAAATCATTTCATCGAAAGGGGATTGTGTAATGAGTAATCTTTATATGCTTATTTTCAATATTTATTATTTAATAGTAGCCGTAATTAATATCGGTTTTACAATGGCGCTCATAATCTCATTAATAAGGTACAAATTCGAAGATACTGCCAAGCCTATTGGCATAATCTTTTTTTCGATTCTTGTTGGCGCAATTTTAATTGCGCTGACGCTGTATATAAGCGCGGTATTCGGTATAAAACTTGATTCTGGAATTCAAGCTATTCTTGCCCTTCCGATCGCATTTGCAATCGTAAGTGGAGTGCTTTTACATCAGGAAAAGCATGATCAATAAAATCTATATGGAGTTAAGGGCAGAGTTTTTTCTCTGCCCTTTTTTATAGGAGAAAAATGATATGAAAAATTTAAATTTTGATGTGGACGTACATATGTTATACACATCATACTTCGTAAATCTCAGTGGTATTGGTGATCCCGATACCAAGGAATATCTGCGATTAAAGTATGATTGCTGCGAAGAAGATGATGAAATCGAAGTGTTAGGAGAAGATATTCAAAACTGGAAACTGGATATTCCAAGTGAAGCCGTAGACTGGAATTTTCCGATCACTGACAGAAAAGAAGCCGTATTAAGCTCTTTACTGCGGACAGCTCCGGGATATCTTGTCATGGCGTATGGATGCCGATGGGACGGCTCAAGCGGTTATTACATAGCCGCAACACGAGAGGAATGCTTCCTTCGAGACTATGATACGCAGATTGTGCCGTGTAAAGTCTCAAGAGGGAAAAAAGTGTTGATCTGTCGTGAATCATCGCATGATGTTCCGATGGGATCTTCTACAATTATTGTCGCATTATCAAAAAAAGAACTTGATTACATTGGCCCATATTGGAAATATGGCAGCGGTGAAAGAATCGCGCATATTGCCAGGAAATATGCAGAGGAAGACTGATGGAATACAGAAGAAGAAAGGAATAACGAATCCCTGGTAAACCAGGGTTCTGACGAGATTAGTATGGGATAATCGTCAGGCAAAATGTAGACAAGTGGCTGTGCCTAATTAAGCACTTAATAATGCATCCAAGCCGATTTCCACATTATCCACGCAACGGATTCGTAGCGTGGTGTTATGAAAAAATACAAAGTATGCTGGCTTTCTGCCGGCATAAGCAGCTTCGTGGCAGGATACCTTGCGGGGGATGTTGACGAGTTTATCTATATTGACATCGCAGATCAACATCCGGACAGCGTGCGTTTCATTCATGACTGTGAAAAATTCCTGAAGAAGAAAATTACGTTTCTTCGATCAGAAAGGTTTGCATCCGTGGAAGATGTCATACGCAAGTATCGTTGTGTGAATACACCATATGGAGCTCCCTGTACTGGGATGCTGAAAAAGGCTGTCCGGAAAAAATGGGAAAACCAACATCCGGAGTACGACCTGACCTATGTATGGGGAATGGATGTGACAGAAAAAAGGAGAGCCAAAAGTATTATTAAGAACTTTCCTGAATTTAAACACCAATTCCCCCTGATTGACAAAGGTTTTACAAAGCAGGATGCTCATGCGTTTGCAGACCGCCTCGGCCTGCGCCGTCCTGTTATGTATGACATGGGCTATCAAAACAATAATTGTATAGGCTGTGTAAAGGGCGGCATGGGATACTGGAATAAAATCCGGCAAGACTTTCCGGAAGTATTTCAGAAGAGAGCACTACTGGAAAGAGAAGTTGGAAACAGCTGTATAAACGGTGTGTTCCTTGACGAGCTGGACCCGAAAGCCGGTAGAATGGAGCAGGAAATTTCGCAGGACTGCGGAATCATCTGCTATCTAAGCTATCTGGAAAAAGAGAAATAAATGTTTATTGCCCACAGACATTTTGTCCGTGGGCTTTCGTATGGAGGAATAATCATGAGATTAATCAAAAGATATGTTTTAGAATTCGCAAACGATCAGATCAATACTTATAAAAAAATTATGAAGGATCAGGAACCAGATATAAAAAAATTGTGGCAGAAAAAGATTGATGAAACTTCTCACATTAAAAGGATCTGCCAAGCTGGTATGATTACGAATTATGAGGCTATGAAGTCGATCATCGAAATTAATGATCGACAAATAGTTCTTAAAAAGAAAGTTGTGGAACCAATAACGTTCTATGTTGCAGAGTGCGGTGAATTTCACAGCAAAGGATATTACCGTGAAAATATTAAAAGCCTGGATGAAGCAATGCGGGTTTATCAGGGAATAGATGTTAACCGGATGCACAGCATCCCGGAAATAGGATTCATGTTAAAAGAGGGTAGTATATATGACGATCTTCCGTGTCCCCTTATAAGAGGGCACAAAATCGATGAAACATATTTAACAATACCAGCATTTAAAACAAATGAATTTGTACAGAAGGCTGCGAAAGAATGCCGAGAAAAATATTGTTATCCTTCCTCTGCGCAGACCTTCGGCTGAACTCGCACGGAACCGGAAAAAATATTAAACATTCATATTATTAAATAACAGATGATTCGGATAAAGATGATCCGGAGAAAAAATAGGGAATCTAATTATTATGCCCGAAAAGACGGGCAGAAAGGATGCAAGATGATAATTCAGGAATGCAAGATTCCAACGAAATCCAAAGTTGACGATCAACCGGATGTGATTGCAAGAGCCTTGGACAACATTAACATTAAATGGTGCCAGGAAGACCTTGAAGGCATTCTGGAAAATGCCGCCATTCCAGTAACACAGGAGAACCTGGAACGTCTGTGTAAACAAATCACAGATGAATTTAAGGCAATCCTGTTCGAAGATATAACAGAACGCCTTCAGTTTATCGCCATCAATATGAGAACAAAAGAAATGAGAACAAAAGAAAAAAAAGGTCCGTACACTCGCGCATGGAAAGTCTACGGAAGAGAGGGACAGCAGCAGCGCGAGTCCTTTCGCGAGTCACATACTTATAATTTCAGTAACAAGTATGAAGGAACCCGTATAATAACCGTTTTAAATTCGGATAAAACGGGAACGAATCAGTATTCCATTGTCAAAATCACTCGCAACACACGCCGAGAGTGCGCAAGCGAGCTTGACGGCCAGCTCACAGACGGAATTTTTGAGAATTCCGATGTGGGCAAAGTGGAAGAGATTGATCTCGATTATCATAGTGATTCTACTAAGCAGGAGGAAAATAAATGGTAATACGGACATTTTATAAGGATAGATACAATCCCCAAAAAACTTGGGAGGTTGTTAAAATGGAAGGCGCATATTATTTGCGCCAGTACATTTGTGGTCATAAGTGGCGCAGAGGGCTTCGTTGTGCGAAGTCTTATATCAGGGAAATTGGTATATTCGAATTTGAAAAAATCAATTCTTGCCAGAGAGGTTGAGCAATGTACCCGTGTGATATATGTGAAGAAAGTGACTGTCTACTCTGTACCTTTGGAAATCCGTGCTTAGGATGCAAAGACTATGATGGGATCAGAGACTTTTGCACATCTAATGGAGGATGTGGCTCGGCTCATGATAAGGACACGTCCGAAAGTTAGGGAAAAAGCGTTATGGGAGAGGATAGCAATAGCTGCTACCATATTTCTTGCTATAATGTTCGAAAGGTGATAGAGTGAAAATAGGAGTGAAAAATGGGAAAGGGAAAAGATTTGACAGAAAAAATGCTGGAGGAATACAATGACGTGTTCGCAGACATTGTGAATGGCATTGTTTTTGAAGGCAGACCCGTAATCCGGCCGGAGGAACTTCAAAACACAAAACTGGAGTCGATGTACCGCTCTATCGGCAGCGGTAGCATCCGAAGCCAGGAACGGGACGTGGCTAAAATATGGAAGAAAAATGGCATTCGGATCGCTCTGTGCGGGTTGGAAAACCAGACAAAGATTGATAAGTATATGCCGCTGCGTGTAATGGGTTACGAAGGCGCTTCCTATCGGGATATGCTGAAAAATGGCGATATAGATGTCTTTCCTGTCGTCACACTGGTATTATACTTTGGAGATGAGCATTGGCAATCGCCAAAGAGCATAAAGGAACTTCTTGCAGACAAGCCCTACCCGATAGAGATGACCCCATATCTTAATGATGCTAGGGCGAACATCTGCGAGGTGGCATTTTTGTCAGAAAAAGAAATCAATCGTTTTCACGGGGATTTTCGAATTGTCGCGAATTTCTTTGCAGGCAAACGAAAAGATCCTGATTATACACCAGGCGATGAACAGGTTATCGAACATGTAGAAGATGTCCTGTGGCTTCTCACAGAAGTAACCGGCGATGATAGATACCATGACATATGTTATGAAAAAAATTTTCAGGAGGTGCATACGATGTGTGATGTAGCTCAGAGATTAGAGGACAGAGGGAGAGCTTCCGGGTTACAGGAAGGAATAAGAGAAGGCAAGAAAGAAGGAATAAAAGAAGGCGGATTGATTATGCTGTATCGTCTGGCTTCTGATTGTATATTAACCGTAGATCAGGCAGTGACAGCGGCGCAACCGTATGGTATAAAAGATGCGGAGGATTTTCGCAACAGAGCATTAGTAGCCGGCTTTCATTTAAAATGAGATATCACAAAGGAGCGGAGAAATCTGCTCCTTTTTTTTGCACTAATCTTTACAAAGTGCCATCAAAAATATATAATATATTTATACATATGTAAGTTGTTTGGATTTCTCCTTTCTTCTGAGTCGATGAGCGGATGCTGATCGGCTCTTTTTTTAAGGAAAAATTCAACGGAATACCAGTCCCGTAAGACTGATTTGAATAAAGTTACGATAAGTGATGATGTAAGTAATGATGTTTGTTCTATCCGTAATTACGGATAAGGAAAGGAGTCGAAATGAAAATTGTATTAGGATTGGTGGAAGGAAGACATGAAATGCCTGTTGAAGATTATGTCCTCCATTCAGTTGAGGATGTCACTGACATCCAGGGAATCCGCAAGGCAGTATGTGCTTCCTTGGTGGATAAGTTAGGGACTGATATTCGTGTAACCGAATACGGTCCGAGCCTCAATGGGATCGAGGAGGATGCGGCACATTACGAGTGCAGCACAGAGCTTCACCTGTATATCACCGGCCTCACGGTAGTGGCATTAGAAGTTGTTCGGTTCTGTGCCATGAACGGAATTCCGCTTGTCGCATATCACTATAATTGTGAAAGCGGATCTTATTATCCGCAACGTATTATTTAATAAGGAGGCATATGCCCGTGATCAGCACAAAAAGTGAAGAAGAAAAGGCTCTGAAAAAGATAAAAACTATTGTCGGAAGTCTCGGTGAGAACAGTTACCTCGCCGCTGCTTTCGAAGGCTGCTTTGATGTGGCCGAGGATAATATCAAAAACGATTCTCTCTGCAGTTTGAAACAGGTTGCGGAGAAAGAGGCAAAAGATAAAGAATATTTTAAAAAAATTGCTAATAGATTAAGCAAAGAAGCTGAATTGGAGAAAATGGAGATTAATGTTTTAAAAAAACAAATCTTCAATTCCGCTGAGCTAGATTGTCTTTTGACTTGTATCCAGGATTGCAAAGATTCGTGGACAGAGAGACAAAAGACAAGCGAAAAAAAATTGTCGAACTTGCAGAGGAGCCGGAATGCGATGCATTTGCCCAGCAAGTATCGGTAAATCGGGAATCCAAAAGAGTGCTTGAGCACTTAACGGCTCTCGAAGAAAAAGTCAGAGCCGTTATACAGTCATTATAATATTGGAAATTATATTGAACAGAGCAAATTATTTTGCTCTGTTATTTTTTTAATGAAAGGGAAAATCATGAAAGAGAAAAGTAAAAATCATATCTACCATTTGACATTCATTGGCTTTGATTCCTGGGATCGGCCGGTATATGAAGATCAGAACATGAAATTATGGAAAGATGTTGATCCAATGTCAGATAGAAATCCAAAACTTTGTTCTGCCCTCAACAACAATATTGACGGCGAACCGGATATAGAAATGAGAGATGGAGACGTTCGTTTTTACCCCGAACGCGTCACGTGGGATTGGACGCGGAAAAATAATATATCTGATCTGTTTGAAAAGGTGGATCAGATTGATCTCAGGAGTATCCCTGGTAAGGTGTTGCTCGGTTACCACAGGCTCTACTTTAGAGCTAAACATTGGAACAGCACTTTTATCAGCAACGATGAGTGTAAATTCCCCTTAGATGAAGAGGAATATACAGACGTTATGGAATTGAAAAGGGCCATCTGTATTTTCTGGCCCCGTGGCGTCAATTGGAAGATGGAAGAGGATATGCGTTCTTTCAGGAGCGAAGACAAAAAGAGATTTATTCTTCGTGTAAAAGATAATCCTGATATTTATCTGCTTTTTGATTTGCGATTCGGTAATGCGGATTACCCCATTCGCATATATGTATATCGGAATATTAATAGTGATGAGCCGGAGAAAGACGAACATTATACCTCTTCCACGGCAAGAGACTACGGCCCGGGAAATCCTTGGGATGCACCCGGGATGAGTATAAAAGACTTCATTTGAAGGAAAGGAGAACAGATCAATGATTACTGGCACTACCGAAACTACCGAAAGTCAAATTGAGCAGGAAAATATTGCATTTTCCGAAAAAATCATCCGTGAAATCGCAGTCGATGATCTGACTCCAATAGGAGTCATGGGGAGTGACCTAAGCGATAATATAAAGCTCTTTATCAATGACAGACACCTGGATGTAAAAAAAGATATTCATCAGATCCAGGAAGCTCTCGGAAAAAATCTGATTATTCGCGAAAAGACGGAAGGAGTCTGTATCCGAACATCCTTGACGCCATGTGACAGTGATGCACAAACAAATGATATGTGTAATCTATGTCCAAATTTTTTTCAGTTCTACTACATGGCAGATTTATCCTATATGGACTTTCAGACACTGCAGAAAACCTATGCGGAAAATCTTTCCAATGGACGTACTAGGGCTGCACAAAAGGAGCTTCAGAAAATCAAAGATCTTTTGCGTAGAAGGTTAACGCCAGAGTTGGATGAATTAGACCGGGAAATAGCGCGTAAGGGAAAAGATCATGTAATTATACGCAATCCATCACTGCGTATAATTATCGATAATGAATCCGCAATCAGGGAAGAAATTGCTCTATGGATGGAGAAACACTAGTCGGGTGAAAGGAAGAAAATAATGAGTAGATCAGTAATACAAGAAAAAACTTTTCATATTACAGATAGTAAGAATGACAAGAGATCCAATATCCTGCGTGTAGAAATTTACTACTCACAGGGAGGTATCAATTACTTCAATTTTACAAACGAACCAAGAGGGTATTATTTTTCTGTATGTCCGGAGAAAGTTGAAAATGGTCTGCGATCATTTTCATCATCCAATGCCGGTGCAAAAATATGCATCTTGGAAGTTAAAAGAAAAACAAAAAAAGAAGATCATGTCGCACAATCCATGTGGGCATGGTGTATGGAAACATATATGATTCCGTGGGCCAAGAAATATGGCTATGCGTATGAGGAAATTGAAGCCTGAATTTTATTTTAAAATAAGGAGGTCAAAATTATGGCTATTTCTTTATCTACGTCTGATTTGTTCATCGGAGCAACATCAGAAAGAAATACAAAGGATCTGCTCACGAGAGAGAGTGAGTATGAAGGTATCCGGGGATATTTGTTTTTCCGAAAAAATTTAGAAAAAGGGTATGCATCTCTCTATAACGCAGATGTAATCCGTCATGTTCTTAATAAAATGCATCTTCTTCTGGAAGATGCATGGGAAATAGCTTCCTTTAATACGTGTAAGGAAGTACGCATACTTCCAATTACGGAAGCGCTCTCTGGATCTACTATGGGAGACGAAGAAAATCTCTATATCATAACGAATATAGAGCATTTTAAAGGAGCTTCCACTGCTTTTTTCCGGACGGTTTTGAAAAAATTTGCAGACGAACACAACACGCGAGAAATCGCTGTGCTTCCTTCTTCCATAGACGAAATGCTGCTTGTTCCGCATCCGGAAAAAGTAGGAGACAGACATTTATTGAATGATTTGGTTAAAAGCGTAAATAAGGCCGATCTTACTCCAGAAGAATTTCTGAGTGATCAGGCATATTTTGTAAAGTTTTAATATAAAGCAATCACGGGGAAATACATACATGCGTTTCTCCGTGTTGGTTTTATCGGAGTCTGGCAAAAAATTTGCTGGTGAGGAGGATAGTTAATGCAGCACTTCTATGGGATTATTCCTAACGAAAGGAACCCGGAAACGGGTGAGGAGAAATATATGGTAGTATGGGGGACTGTATTCGAGGATTCTTCGATGTGCTATGTTCCGGCATCGCCCATATTTGAAAAAAACATACATTTTGCATTAAACGATACCTTAGATCATTGCATCCAGGAATCGAAAAAAGCTTCTGATGGAAAAAGAGAAATTAGGCTATATAAACGAGTTAGTAACGACCCGAAGTCCGATGATTATTACTCATTTACTATAGACAAAAAAATTTAGATTACTAAAGCGGATATTCGATACGAGTATCCGCTTTTTTGAAAAGGAGAAATTTATGGCATACAAATTTAATAAAGAGGCAGCGGCTCGTAAAAGAGCGGAGCAGGTTAACGAGGGAATCAAAATCATCGAAGAAGAAGTACCACGTTTCTTCCAATCTGAGAAGTGGAAGAATTATCTCTGCTTTGTATCGAAATTTCATAAGTATTCAATAAACAATACAATCCTTATTTTTCATCAGAGACCTGACGCCAGCATGGTTGCTGGTTATCAGAATTGGAAAAAAATGGGCCGTACGGTGAATAAGGGCGAAAAAGGAATCATGATTTTTGTTCCGACTCCGTATAAGGTACATATGCAGGAAAAATTAAAGGATCAGAATGGGAATCCCGTTTTCGATGAAAATGGGGATGAGAAGACGGAGAAAAAGGAAATTAAAAAAATGGCTTTCCGGATTGGCCATGTGTTTGATGTAAAACAAACATCCGGAGATCCGATCCCCCAATTAACCAGTCCGTTAGTTGGAGACGAGGAATTATCCTCAAAATATATTCAACTTGCGGAAAAGATTACACGATGCCCGATCTTTTTTAAAGATAAGGAGCAGGATTTGCACTTTGAAACAGGGGCATTTGGATACTATTCAGTTACGCGGGATTGCATTGTAGTACGGTCAGATCTATCTGAAATGCAGAAACTTAAGACTTTACTACATGAGATAGCGCATAGCTACCTCCATTCAGGTAAAGAGGGAGAGCATAAAGAAAAAGAGCAAAGGGAATGTGAGGCAGAGAGTACGGCCTTCATTCTTTGTAGACATCTCGGAATTGATACAAGCGAATATTCCTTCGGATATCTTGCATCTTGGGCGGAAAATAAAGATGCAAATTTCTTAAAAGGTGTTTTATCCAATATCAGTGCGGTATCTAATACTTTGATTGAGAAGCTTGATCAGGCAATGTACGAGACAAGCGAAAAAAATCAAGACAATGCCGGATAAATATTGACGCCGCATATGATAACATATTATATTGGATGGGAGGTAATATGTCTCAGTGGGACAAATTAATTAGAAGAATTTTGGATCTTAACAATGATTTGCGTTTTACAGAATTGCAAAAAGTTCTTCTTTCCTATGGATATGTTTGCAAGGGACCACGAAAGGGCAGCAGTCATTATACTTTTCGGAAAAATGGGTTTCCAGTAATCACTATTCCAAAGCACGATCCTATTAAAAGAATCTACGTAGAAATGGTACGTGATGCTATCTTGCGGGAGGAAAATGATAATGAAGACTATTGAAGATTATTTGAAATTACCATATAGGCTAGAAATAATAAAGGATCCCTATGAGGGAGGCTATGTAGCATCTTTTCCGGAGTTACCCGGATGCCTAACAACATCTGAAACGTTAGAGGGTATTATAGACAATGCTGAAGATGCAAAAAGAGAATGGCTTTTGGCATCGATCGAAATAGGTAATCCCATTCCAGAACCTGAAACAGAACAACAATATTCCGGACAATATCGTTTGCGAATGCCCAAAAGCTTACATCGCTCTTTGGCAATGCACGCAAAAAGAGAGCATATTAGTTTAAATCAATACTGTATATATCTACTTACAAAATATGACGCCTATGAAGACAGGAAAGATTTGAAATCAAACTCTGCAACCTGATGCAGGATTAACATTACCTAACCTATTAATTGGCTCCCACGGTTTTACCAGTGGGAGTTTTTTTGTTGGTGGAATATAGTGAATACGAGGAAGAGTGCGATATCAATTATGTCGCAAAAGCATATTTTTGCGACATAATATTGCAAAGAACCTATCATACGCGGTATAATA
Source organism: Bilifractor sp. LCP19S3_H10 (assembly GCF_052119185.1). Classification (NCBI taxonomy): domain Bacteria; kingdom Bacillati; phylum Bacillota; class Clostridia; order Lachnospirales; family Lachnospiraceae; genus Bilifractor; species Bilifractor sp. LCP19S3_H10. Next base: position 22,340 of record NZ_JBQKFT010000008.1, on the reverse strand, counting down.
AAATCTAACACAGGTAAACCCGTTTTTTGTGCGAGGATTTTTTATGTCAGACTTTGTTACACGATATGCTTTTGAACAACGAAATCTCGACCGCGAGAAAATCGATGCTATGAAGAAAGATTTTCCTTCCTTATTCGGATTATTTCTTGATCATATGCTTGGCATGAATCGCTCTACAAAAACGGTTTTGTCTTATGCTTATGATCTGAAAATCTTCCTGGTATATCTTGCTCAGGTCTTCGGGGTTACTCAAGATCAAGTAACAATGGAATTTCTTTCTAGTCTTAAGCCCATAGATATTGATAATTTTCTGGCCTTTTCTGCATCCTACCGATCGGAATCCGATGTCGCCTATAATAAACGCCATCCTCAAAAGGCGGATAAAAGGTATCATACAAACTCTGCCGCTGCACAGTCCAAAAAATTGACCGTTCTGCGTCAATTTTACCGCTACCTGCAAAAATACTACAATCTTCCATCCAATCCTGCTGCCCTTGCAGACAGTCCAAAACTTGAGAAAAGCAAAGAAGTTCTAGCACTGGACGATTCTGAGGTATGTGAGGTACTATCAGATGTGGAAAGTGGCGCAAAATTACAAGGAAGACGTTTAGTATTTGCACAAAAGACCCAGCTGCGGGATACCGCTATATTAAAACTGATGCTTGGTACAGGCATCCGTGTAAGCGAACTTGTAGGCATCGATCTTCACCATATAAACTGGGCGAAACATTATATCGAAGTATACCGTAAGGAACGAAAAAATCAGCGCGTATTCATGCCAGAAGATGTGGAATCCGCTCTTATAACATATATAGAAAGTGAACGGAAACCAGCGGATAAAAATGACAAGTCACTTTTTATTTCCCCCAGAACTGGCACCCGCTTAACCGTACGCTCTGTTGAACGCATTGTAAAAAAATATGCAGTTCCGGTCGGCGGTGAACGTATACACGCACATTCCATGCGTTCGACATACGCGACAAATTTGTATCGAAACACACAGGACATCAATCTGGTGGCAGACGCACTCGGACATAATGATCTGGAGACGGTTAAGAAATATACGAAATCGGGAGAAGAAAATCGAGAGCGCGCAGCAAAAGAAGTTAAATATCAAAAATAATGGTCGGAGGAAAAAGATATGGCAGATTTGAAGGATTGGTCATTGCATTATAATGGAAAGTTTTTCTGGGTGCGCGGATATGTGTACCGTAAATATGACGTGAATGACGGAACACCTGTGACAACATCCGCAATTATTCGCGTGGATAAGGATGCGGACGGGCTGGATATTTATACCGGACATTCTTATTACAGATGCGATTATGATCTGCATGCACAGGACCGGAACGACCTTTCTTACGAAAAACTTCTTCCGGGAATCGTAAAATCAAATGCAATACCTGCAGATGTCCGGTCAGCTGCAGCAGAGGAAAGAGACCGCATCGAGCGTGCGAATCGAAAATTTTCGAAAAGTATTAAATGAGGATTGCACTGTGAAATATAACGAAGAAATTGATGTTCTCACTATGGAGAAAATCAATGATCTGCTGACAGAGCTTCCTCAGTACGTGAAAAACTACATCAGCAACCTTGCTGCGGGAAGCAAATCGCGTCGGACGATCCTGAATTATCTCTATGACATTCGCGGGTTCCTGGCGTTTACGGCAAATGCTCAGCATATTGACATCATGAGCCTTTCAGCAGATACGTTGGGCCGCCTGAATAATTTTGATTTTGATGACTACTTTGGCAGCTTCCGCACGGGAAAATCCGAAGGCAAGGCCAGAAAGCTTGCGGCGCTCCGTTCCTTTTATAAATTTCTGAAAGCATATGGTTTTATTGCGCACAATCCGCTCGCGGAGTACAGCATTGAACTGAAACAAAAAAAGGATCCCAGGCGAGATTTACAGTTTATGAATACGGAAGAAGTGAATCAGGTGATGGCCGGGGTGACGACCGGAAGCTCGCTGGCCTCAGAGCACCAGAAGAAATGCAACCGGGAAAATCAGTACCGTGACACTGCCCTCTTCACTCTTATGCTGAACACGGGGATCCGGCTCTCAGAGTGTGTGGGAATCGATCTTACGGATATTCTGTGGAAGGAACATAAGCTTGTGATCCACCGCAAGGGAGGGATTGATGATATCGTCTTCCTGAATGAGAATGCGGAAAGTGCTCTGTGTGATTATATACGCTATGAGCGTCCGGAGGATGCAGACGATCCGGCGCTCTTTCTCTCCAATCAGAAGCGGAGAATCACGCCGAGATCGGTGCAGCGCATCGTGAAGAAATACACGGAATCGGTTGTCCCGGACAAGAATATTCATGTCCATTCGCTTCGGAAAACCTTCGGAGACAACCTCTATCAGGCAACACACGACATCAAGCTGACACAGCAGGCGCTAAATCATTCAGACATAAGTGTTACGGCTGCTCATTACATTACGGATAATGCGGAAAATAAAAAAACAGCAGTTGATATCATTAAGAAAGTATATGGCAAATAAAAATCCCGCAGCCGAGCTACGGGATAATACTGCATTTATTGCTACTTTTGAAATCTGACCGGGCAGATTTCGCAATGCCAGTAAAAAAATTCTCAATGGCAGGGACTGTTGCCTGTATGTGCTGCCCGACCGTTGCCGTTGATATGTGTTGAGATCACAATGAGATACCCCAAAAAAGGCAGGGATTTCTCCCTGCCCCGAAAATGAAATATCACTCTTCCTCATCAAGGCCTAGCTTTTTGAGGACTTCCTCTTCCACGTAAAATTCTGCATCTGGGTCTTCGGCCAATGCTGCTTTCACAATTTCAGGATCACGCCTGAGAGTATCAGACGCGTATTTGATCATCGCCCCGCAATTTTTTACAGCTTCCAGTACAATTTCTCGATTTTTGCAGCGCACATAACCGAATGAATCCAATTCCCATGGTGTATTAGGATATATGGAGAAATCTTCTGACACAGAAATCGAATCATAATCATCGCCGGCAAGCTTATACAGCACTTCTGGATTACCTTTCACTGCCATCATTACAAGTCCAGGATCATGTTTTTGAAAAGAAAAACCGAGAAGAATTGCATCTGGGTCTGTCTCAAGTGCAAGCCTGAGAAGCTTTGTCGATTTTCTCAGTCCTTTACTCAAAAAAGAGTAAGCGCTTCCATTTTGACGAACAGCGATTTCTGCAATTTCTTTATTAAAGCGAAGTCTTTTTGATGCGTATTGAAGTGTCATACCATCCCCTTGTACTGCAGCTTTCATTACGTCATAATCATCCCAAAATTTACTCACATGATAAACGTTTAGGGGGTCGAGTTTTACTGCAGCCAGAGCAATTTTTTTGGTCTCTCGGTCGGCCACAGACAGATGCATAAAGTCAATCTGCTTGAGCTCAAGTTTTTTAATAAGATACTGTACTCTTTGATTTTTCATGATATTTCCTCCTATAGTGATAAGCTGAGTTACATCTATATATATGGACGAAATCGATTTTGATTTTTTATTTTTTCGCCCATATAGATTTCACACATATCATATATGGTCGATTTTTTGCAAAATAATTTTGTGTGTACAGAAATTTAAAATTATTTTTGTCAATAATAGAAAAAGCCCATTCTTTTCAGAATGGGCTTCCATATCATGCTACTGTCGATGCTGAGAAATCCTCCTTGTCAAGGTTGAGAGCTGCATTCAATTCGTTAAGTCTTGCGAGTTTTTCAGCAAGCTCTTGCTCCTGTGGGAAGCCTTTTCTTACATCTTCTTTTGCTTTCGCAAGCTGCTCTTCGCTGCGTTTCAGAAGCTCTGAGACACGGCAAATATGCTCGCTAATATTGCCAATCGTATGGAGAATACGCTTGATCGTGTCCTCGTAACCGACAGCCATGGAGACGCTGTAAGTCATGCGATTGTGAATAAAAATTGTCCGTCCGCTGCCCCAATTATCATATTCATAACTGAAATCAAACGGTCCGAAATGTGCAATAACTTTTTTCCCCGGTTTGCCCTGCATTGATTTAACAACGGCAGCGATAGCCTTTCCGGCTTCTTTCTTATCGTTATATTTGACACCGCTGACGATCATACTGAAAGGTTTGGCCTGTAAATGATCGGCATCGCCCTTATCCATTTCCAGACACTGAATTGCTTCGCTCTTTTTCTCAATATCAGCCGGTAAGCGTGATGCAATATCACTTTCCAACCGATACTTCTCAGAGCGGAAATTAGCCTGCAGTACTTTGAGTTTTGCAACTTCAACGTCAAGCTGCATTTTTTCTTTAATGCGGGGATCTCCGGTGCAGAGCGATTTGACCTCTGCATAACTCAGGGACGCCTCATCGACGTCATCACAACTTCTCACCGCAGAATGACTGGTCATGATCTGGGAAATAAATCTCTGTTTGTTTTCCAAGGTCTGCCACATATAAGCATCAAAAGTTGCCTTTGTGACGTATCTGAAAACCAAAACACGGCAGTTAAGATTTCCCTGCCGGATAATCCTGCCTTCCTGTTGCTCCAGATCCGCCGGTTTCCATGGCGCATCCAGATGATGCAGAGCAATCAGTCTGTCCTGGATGTTCGTTCCGCATCCGAGTTTTGAAGTAGATCCGAAAAGAATCCGGACCTCACCGGATCGCACTTTCCCGAAAAGTTCTTTCTTCTGCACCTCCGTTTTTGCTTCATGAATAAAGTGAATTTCTTCTCTGGGAATCCCCATATTAACGAGTTTCTCGCGCGCATCATCGTAGACATTGAATTTATTATCTCCGCGAGGAGTTGATAAATCACAGAATACAAGCTGCGTGGATTTATCCTTCTCCGTCATCTTCCACAGCTTGTAGACGTTCTTACAACAAGCGTTTACTTTACTATCTGGATCGTCAGGTACAAATTCCCCTTCCGCTGCCACAAGACGCTGATCAAGAGCACATTTACGGCCGTCAGAAGTAACCTTCAGCATGTTGTCCTCAGTTGCATCCACACCGCCACTATGGATCTTGTCAGCCCTTTCGGATAGAGACTGTACATAATCCTTCTGGTAATCGGATGCTTCCAGCTGGACATTGACATACTTGGTTTCGGGAAGCTGCAAATTCATTTGATCCTGTGTCCGGATATCCGCAACCTCGCGGAAGATAGACATCAATTCCGGAAGATTGTAAAATCTTGAGAATCGTGTCTTCGCCCGGTAGCCGGTGCCTTCCGGTGCAAGCTCAATGGAGGTTACGGTTTCTCCGAACTGTGCTGCCCATGCATCAAAGAAGTCCAGTCCTAACGCCTTTAAATGGTCGTACTGAAGGTATCTCTGCATGGTGAACAGTTCTGCCATCGTGTTGCTTACAGGCGTTCCGGTGGCGAAAATAACGTGCCCTCCGATGCTGTCAAGGTACTGCGTTTTTAAAAACAGATCGGTGGATTTTTTCGCATCCGTCTGAGAGACCCCGGAAACATTATTCATCTTTGTGAAAAGATAGAGGTTTTTGTAATAATGAGCCTCGTCAACAAAGAGGCGGTCTACCCCAAGGCTTTCAAACGTCACAACATCGTCCTGCTTGATATCGCTGAGACGATCTATTTTCGCCTGAACCTGTGCCTTACATCTCTCCAGCTGCTTCACGGAAAACGACCGGGAGCCACTGTTTACCTGCTCTTCTTCGATCGCTGCTACAATTTTTGTCATTTCCTCTTCGAGCATCATATTCTGACGCTCTTTGCTAAGGGGGATACGCTCAAACTGCGAGTGACCGATTATGACAGCATCGTAATCTCCCATGGCGATCTGTGATACAAACCGTTTCCTTCTGGCCGGTTCAAAATCACGTTTTTTCGCAATCAGAATATTGGCCATGGGATAGAGTTTTAAAAAGTCACTGCCCCACTGCTCCGTCAGATGATTCGGAACAACGAAGAGTGATTTATGGCAGAAGCCAAGCCTTTTGGACTCCATTGCGCCTGCTGTCATGGCCCATGTTTTTCCTGCGCCTACGCAGTAGGCGATCAGAGAATTTGCATGGCTCATCAGGATACGGGCAACCGCATCTTTCTGATGCGGCCTGAGTTTAATATCCGGATTCATCGTATCGAATTTCAAATACGATCCATCGAACTCTCTTGGCCGGAAACTGTTAAAGGTATCATTATACTTTCTGGTAAGATTCTGCCTCCTTTCATAGTCCTGGAAGATCCAGTCCTTGAACTTGTCTTTCAAAACCTGCTGCTTTTGCTGTGCCAGCATGGTTTTTTCTTTGTTGATAACAGATTTCGTTTTTCCATCATCACCCTCGATTCGATCATATATTTTTGTATCTCTCAAATTGAGGGCGTCCTCAATAAGCCGAAGGGCAGGCGCATCCTTGGTTCCGTAATCCATCGTAGATTTAGAATCATTATCCAAGTAATGCCTGTTTCCAGTGATTGCCCATGCGCCGGTTGCTTTGGAGTATTCCGTCTTGATCTTTGTCCAGTATGGCGGGTCAAGCAGCATTTGGATGAATTCATCAATATATTTCGGATCAATCCATGTACTGCCTAGCCTTACTTCGATTTCGGTAGCGTCAAGGTCCTTTGGAAGAACCTTTTCAAGATATTCCACGTTGACGGTGTACTTTTGGTCTGTTTCAGAAAATTCTTTCGCGGTTTTTAATTTCTCTCTGATGTTGCCTGAGAGATATTCGTCCGCTGCCAAAAGTTCCTTTGTGACAGGATCTTCAAATACCTGTCCTTTAAGACTCTGAAGGAGTTCTTTCTGCTCTTTGCCTGTCAGCTCTACCATATAGGACATATTCACTTTACCGTATTTGCCCATAGATAATGCAAGCGCATCGGTTGCGCTATCCACATGGGCTGGCGGCTCTGCTTTTCGGATCGTTCTCTTTGTAAAAACGTCCGATTTTCCTATGACGTTTCCATCATCATCAAGGATCTCCAATGCGTTGATCAGATGATAACTGGAATCATCCTGCATGGCTCTTCGATTTGTCAGAGAAGTGATATACCCATATTCATTTACGAATTCTTCGTATCTCTTGTTCAGCAACTTCTGCTGATCCAAAATGAAATGATCAGCTTCGTTTGAAAGCTCCATGGCAAGGAGTTTGTCAAGAATCGTACGGATTTCAACCATCTTTTTAATACGGGTTTCTTTTGCCTCGTTACATTCAACGGGCATCATAACCGCGTTTTCACGGTAATAAAGTTTCCCGTCTACTATGCTGTAGGCATAATTCCGACAATCCGGATCTGCCGGTATAGACGCTTTCTCTTCTTCCGCAACATCTGTCACATGAATGATGTTTTCCGGAAGATCGTTCAGCTCCATATCCAGCTCTTCCTTAAGAGATTCTCCGCCTGTTACAGTTTGCTTCTCTCCATATGGCCCGGAGATCATTTTCAAGTTTCCGCATATATGCATGGGAATACCATTCTGGATAAATGCGTTATTGATTCGATACTCTCCTATCTGTCCCAGTGATACCCATGGAATTTCTCGACCATCACCTCTCTGAATGAAACGTTTCTGGAAGAAGAGAATATCCGACACAACTTCAGTGCCGGCACTTTTGAATGCCGTATTGGGCAAACGAATTGCCATGATGAGATCCGCTCTTTCTGCCAGATAGCAGCGGAAGGAGCTGTTTTCCTTATCCATGGTTCCGGAACTTGTGATGAAGGCAATAATGCCACCAGGCTGTACAAGATCCAGGGATTTTGCAAAAAAATAATCATGGATCAGAAAGTGATATTTATCATATCTGCTATCTGCTATCTGAAAGTTCCCGAATGGGACATTTCCGATAGCCGCAGAAAAGAAGTTATCGGGATAACTGGTTTTTTCAAATCCGGTCACCTGAATCTTCTCTTTCTGATACAGTTGTTTACTTATTTCTCCGCTTATCGTATCCAGTTCCGTTGCGTAGAAGCGAAAATCTGCATTTTCCGGTGCGTTTCCGATGAATCGTCCGGTTCCACAGGACGGCTCCAGAATATTGCCGCCTTTTATCCCCATCTTCCGAAGAGCTTTCCATATAAAACGAATAATAAAATCCGGAGTATAGAAAGCCGTAAGGGTTGACTTTCTGGCGGAATCATATTCCTCCTTTGTGAGAAGGCTTTTCAGTTCTTCCCGCTTGGTTGCATTCTCCGATGTTCTTTCGTCGAATACCTGAGACAGTCCGCCCCAGCCGCAATATGCAGAAAGGATTTTTTGTTCTTCAGAATCCGCCAGACGATGTTCGGATTGAAGTTTTTTCAGGCAGCGGATTGCCAGAACATTTCGCTTATAAAGCTCTGAACCTGTTAATTTCGTTTCAGGAATAATTTCCTGATGAAAGTTGATTCGCTCAGGTTCAGGCGATGGTTCCGTGCTTTCGATAATTTGAGGCTCTTCTGAAGCTTTCGCCTCAAATATTTCTGCTGCATTTACTGTTCTTGTTTCTTTTTTGATTTTCACGGGTACGGACACTTCATTGTCAGTACCACCAAGAAAATCAAAGATAGACAATTGCCCATTAATTTGTCTCATGAGATTTCCTCCTAAAAAAAGAGACTGTCACATGATGTAAAAAATCATCGTGATAGTCTCTTCCACAATTATTTGTTCGACCTGATCAGGGTCAAGCTTCCATCTATATAGATAAGCATGACGGACATGCTTGAATAAAGAAAATATATATCATTCAGTCTTACGGGACTGTTTTACCGCTGAAACCTCCAAAAAAAAGAGCCGATGAATTGACTCATCGACTCAAGGAAAGGAGCTTCCAGATAATCACAAATATATAATTATATTATACAGATTAATAGAAATGATGTAAACCCACGAATGTGAGATATTTGAGGGTTATCATCAGCTTATCGAAGAAGAAATTTCAGCGTCTTACTTCACAAAGATATTCGCTAAACTGTCATAGCCAAATCAAACCATTGCCCCCTCCACTTTTCTTAAACATCACTTACGTACTTCCCCGATACAAAACCCCCACTACGTATTGAAAAATAATATAAGAAAATCCTCCATTCCTCTTTGATAACATCATTATCTTGAATATAAAATACCCTACCACAAAATCAGAAAAAAATAAAAAAGCAAAAAAAGACAAAATAAAGAGAAAAAAAATCCTAAAATAAAAATCCACGGAATAGCAAAATCTACACAACGAAATTATCAAAGAAAAAGAGAATAGCTGGCGCCAATAGCCCCTATTTATCTATAGTAATCCATCCGGAGGCAATCTTTCAGTACTTTCCCACGCGGAAACAAGAGGATATTCTCACAAAGAAAAAGCCGCGTCGTTTGATATGATATGACAGTTTAGCGAATAAGTATGTAAAGATTTGACACTCCCCCTACCTTCAGGCATGGGGAGTGTCAAACTCGTACTCGTTATACCTTGGCTGAGCTTGCTCGACTGGTGTCATTCACTGATCTTCTCTGCTCACCAACTCTAAACAAGTTTCTGCTCCTTCGTACATCCTGTTTTCTTCCTCAGCATCCGCCGAATCGATCTGGTTAAGCCATCCAAACAAATTCTTGCTGTTCATATGTGCAGAAAGCCGTTCTGCACCTGATAATGACGGATCTTCTGCCCTCCTGCGACATTCGCATGCCGTTTCAAAAATTTCTTTGTATATTTTCTCTTTCTGCTGCTGATTGTACATTATCTCCATTTCCCTTAAATCTCAAAGAAGTAGTTGACACAATATTTTTCCGGCCCGATCTGAATCCTAATTTTATGATATCTGAAGATTGCAATAGGTCCGACTTTGTCCTCAAAAAATGCAATCTCTGCTTTCCTGGTATTAAACAGGGCCAAGACAAATTGATCAAATTCTTTTTTCTGAAGGAATCTTACATGGACATAAATAATCTTATTTTCTTCCATTTCTAACTGAACGTCATCGCAATCATATCCGAACACGTTAATGGTTTCCTTCATTTTAATCAATTCATTTCCATTACTTTGCATAGTTATATCATATTTATATGATTTTATTATATCTTCTGCTTCGGTTAAAAAAAAGAAGCCGCTATCCCACTTGAGAATCCCTTGATTAACCAGTTCGACAATTTCATTCTCCATCTGTATACCTGCTTCTGTACAAGAATAGTCTCGCTTAATGCACGAGAATCAACAGCGAAAGATTTTTAAAACTTGAAATATATATATTGCTATCACCGTGATAGTTCTATGAGACACAATATGCACTGTATAATTATATTATATTGTATTTAAATATTAACATTATATGATAAAATAATCAATAATGATGTCTGTAATACTATCTCATTATTCAGAAAGGATTATATATGCGCAATATACCAGAACTCGCGAAAGATTATCTTGATTCCCTCTCAGGTACTCATTCTGCCCGTACCATAAATGCTTATACCGTGGATTTAAACCGTTTCTTCCGATACATGCAGTCTCAAAAGAAAAATCATGATTCTTCTTTAACTCTTGAAGAATTGGCACAACTAGACGAACAGGACATTGAAGATTACAAATCATATCTCGGTGATCTTGGAAATGGGCGTGCTGCGATAAGGAGAAAACTGCTCGTTTTAAGCGGATATTTTCAATATTACGTAAAAGCCGGATACTTTACCCGCAATCCGGCAGCGGGCGTGATCATTCCTCCCTTAGCGCAAAAAAAAATGCAGCAAAAGCTTTCTCACATGGAAGGTAATTCATATTTGAGCAATGTAGAATTTGGAACGGCTCTCACCAAAAAGCAAAAGCCTTATCACAAATATGAAGAAGACCGGGACCTTGCAATTATCTTCTTACTAATGACAACAGGAATTCACATCAGTGAATGTGCCCGTTTGGATTTCGATGATTTTTATTTCGATGATAACAGTGTTTTTATCACACAACGAAATGGACAGGTCGCCCGCATTATTTACACTGACGAGGCGAAAGCATACCTTATGGCATATGCGTCAATCCGGCCAAACACCGATGATCCTGCTTTTTTCCTGAATCGATTTCGTACCCGGCTTTCTGAACGCTCGATTCAGATTCTTGTAAAAAAATATTCTTCAATCCTTCCGGATCAGGAGATTACTCCGAAACGTTTGAGAGAAACATTTTCTGGGTGGCAATACAAAAAGGATGCAATATCGCGGCTTCCTCAAAACTGAAAAAGCGGTCTGGAACACCAGACCGCAAATCTTTTACCAATAATTAAGATGGGGAAGCTCACAGTTTAGCCGTGGGAAGAGGTCAACGAAAATTCATAGGTATCGTTATCCCCGACCGTAAAATACATTTGCCCCGTACTTCCATCATCCGCTGCTATACTCACTATATTTTGATCATTTTCTTTTCCTAATGTATACGTATTAATATTTGCATGGATATCAAGGTTATAAGCAGCAAAAACGGTTGCTTCGTACATGAATTTCCCTTTGTTGTTGATGCCGAAAGATGATACGTCCTCTTCTTCATCCTCTGTGTTAAGAACCGCCATGTGATTGTCCAGCATATCCTGCATAGCAGCCCACATTACTGTATCGTTATCGGTTGACTGGTTTTGGTCTGCCTCCGGATCGACTGACCCCTCCTTATTAATCTGATTAATAAAGGACTGTACATCACCATCCGTAATATTTTCACTCTTCTCTATGATATGGCTGGCGTCTTCAGCATCTGTACTATATACATTATAGGTGAAGTCATTGTTGTCCTGATACTCATTCAATGTATAAGACGTACCATCGATCACATAAATGATATAATTCCTATCCGTTTTGGGCGTATGATACTTATTCAGAGACTCAATGCTTTTACCATAGAGATCTGTATCATAATCTGTCAGTGCATGATAAGAATTTTCCATCCACATAGGATTTTGAGGAACAGAATCTGTTTGTGAGGATGATTGCAAATAACCATCCATCACACTCGTGGAAACCGGCCCAATGGTATTAACATTTTCCGAAGTCGATATCGGTCCGATTTTTTGTGAACTGCTACTACTGCTGATACTTTCTGTATTCATTGCCTGCCCGCTGCCTGAATCCGTGATTATCATCGTTTCTTTCTTCTGCTTTGGTTCAGGCTTGTTTAGAAGTGAAAATATCATTGCGGACACAATAATTCCTATACCAACTAACCCTAAAATGATAATTTTCTTTTTCTTTGTCATAAAATCCTCTTCCCTTTACATCATAAATATCCCCAACGTGGGAGAATTCCGGAAGGACAATATTTTGATAACCACACGTCCAGATCAGTTGTTTCGATACTTCCTACATTGTCCATCACTTTGCCATTTCCAATATAGATCCCGATATGTCCATATGTTTGTGCATCTGCTCCACCGTTACATTTGCGGAGAGCGATAGCCATACCCGGTTCAAGGTTTTGTCGATTCTTGATTTGTTCACTCGTTAAGGACGGAAGCCGATCATACATGTCACAAGCATTTCCTGTTGGATATCCTTGACCAGCTTTACTATAAACCTGAGCAACCCATTTCGCACAATATCCCATTCCCGGAGACGGGACCTGGCTGCACGCAGCCACAATTGCTTTTCCCGCTTCTGTTGTTTTTTCATATGAATAATCTCCCTTCGCGGCATCTGGAACAACAAACACCGTATATTTAATGCCTGCGCCAGAAGAACAACGCATGTCGATCTGTGATTTGGTATATCCTACCTTTCCATTCATCCAATAAGTTCGTGCTGTACTTCCGCTATCGGCGACTGCTATATTTCCATCCGCTGTAATCCCGATCAAGAGAATAAAATGTCCACAGTTTGTCCAACTGCCGCCGGGCAGACCTGGTACGGATCCTGGCTGTTCGATTGCCATGACAAGATTACCGTTTTGCAATTCCTGATATGCGCTATCAATATCATTTGTCACTTTTGTCTGCACTCCATATGAGGCAGCCGTATATGTACCAACTGTATGGTAAGAACCAGCTCCTGGGCTATACTGCCCGTTATTGATAAATTCTGTCGGCAATATCAATCGTCCTAAAATATAGGAGAGCGCCATAGCGGTTGAACAGTATCCACACCCTGCTTCCGCAATTGTACTACCATCTGAAAAGGTTGCACTTGGTAAATCTGTATGCGACAAATTGTGTGGCGGATCCAGTTCATAGACACCCGAACCCTGATTGATATAGGGAACTTTTGGTACTCCGTTTTCATCTGTTTCCCGATTTCCATAACTGGCTCCTCCACCCAGTGCACTGTCACCGAAAAACGCACGCACTAATGCATCGACATATTTATCTCCGGTAGTTCCGTTAGAAACACTTCCGCTGCCGGCATCGCCGTTTGATACAATTCCTTCTGAATTATCCCCCAGGGCATTTTCTATCATATTATATATGGATTTGTTTGTATTGTTATCATAATGCAGTCCGTCTGCTGTCGAATATCCTTCGCTCGTCATTTTGGAATAAAGATCCATATAATACATGCCAGACGGAAGCCCGGATCTTATTTTTGTATTAAACGGTTCGACACTCTCTGAATTGCTCAGGTTTTTGTAATTTGTTTCAGAGCCGCCGTTATTATGTCCCATGGGTCCCACGGATGCAAAATATACCTCATTCCCGTTTGTAGTTAACAAGTCTTCGTTTGATTTAAGATAATTCAGGTACTTATCTGCATTTGAACTACTATATACATCATTTGCCCCCATGAGAATCACGAGTTTACAGTTACCGTTCTGCAGATAGGTATTGGCCTCAACCATACCGGTTTGTTCGAACCAACTGTATCCCATACCAACTTTTGCGATCCATACTTTATCTCCGTCTTCCACGCGATTTAATTCCTGCCATGCTGAATTATGCAGCGTTGCATATAAGCCAACTGTACGGGAATCTCCAAGTAAAATAACCTTCTTATCAGCAGCATAAACTTTCTGCATCGATCCTATTGGTAAAACAGAACAAATCATGCCAATAATCAGAATGAGAGAGAGAATAAAATAATTTTTAATACCTTTCTTGCGCATTTCTTCAGCCCTCCCATTTTGACAGATTGTATGTCTTATAATCACGGATCAGATTTTCACTATATCCATAGGGACCCGTTCCGTTTCTTCCGGCTATCCATATATTGCACAATGCTCTTGCAAATTCTTCTGCGCTTCCCTGATGATTTCTTGCACTGGCATAAAGCGGCTGACCGATCTGCCAGCATTGCGCATAGAAATAATCACCCACGCTATCAAAATGACAATAAGCCGAGGAACCCTCGTTTGCAGGTGCGCTCGTTCCGGAAGTTGCTCCCGGAATACCACTGCTATACTTCAGTCCACCGAGATTATTATCTTTGATTGCAACATTTGAAAGCTGCTGCGGAAAACCCGATCCCACTTCGTAGTACACCTGTAATGCCAGAATACCCGGATATTTGATACCAAACTGCTTACAATAGTCCTGGTAACACGGCATAACAAGGTCAAGATATTCCTGCTTCGATTTGCAGTTCTGGATATCTGCTATCGTAATATGATGCGTTCCTGCCGAAGATGTCTTTAATTTAGCAAGTGCAGAATCGCCGTTGTCTTTCAACCATTCATACCATTTGGAAGCATTCGAAGCTCTGGTATCTGTCCATGCTCCCCGCTCGAAACTCTGACAATAATATCGTGCCAATGTTGCCGCATCTTCTGTTGAATGGATGAAGGATTCTCCGCTCATATGTGCCTTATTGTTAGACGCAATCCAATCGGATGTGGTATTCTCTATAATCCATTGCAACTGTCCATCACCACTGTCTTTTTCATAACCGTTTTCACTTAGCCAGTTTAGAATTTTGGTCGCAGGCGTCCATTGTGCCAAACCATATCCTCCACTCGTATTTCCTATCTGATCGCCTTCCCAACGTGCAGGATTAAGACCAGATTCCCAATCCCAGTTACCGATGCCTGCCGCTATTGCATTCAACGACCATCCCTCATCCTTTAATTTTCCGTAAATAATAACCGCATTGTTTTGCTTTTCTTCCTCGTCAAGTGACCCGGATTCTTTTACTATCCAGTTATAGCTGTAATTACCGCCACCGGAAGATGAACCCTTATAACGATACGCAATCGTATATGCCACAAAAACCAGAATGATAATAATAAATGCGACCAGAAAGATTGCCAATAAATAGGGAGCGAGAAATAGCACAAGTTTCCGAAACATATCCCGGATTTGATTTATTATTTTTTGAGCACTTCTCCTTACACTTGATCTAACGGCTCTTCCTGTTTTCCTTCCAGCGTTTTTTTCCGTATTACCTGTCAGGCTTTTTTGTTCCGGCCCCATGCGATGTTGTTGAGGTTTTGGGCCCTCCCCTTTGATATTTCGATTCGTTTTACCGAACGAGGATGGATTGCCTTCTGTCCTCCCACTGCCTGATTTTTTTGAAGCGTCCGTTTTTTCAAAACCATTGCCGTTATTTGTACGGATTTCCGATGTCTGCGGACGCTCTGCGGATTGTAAGCCATCCGTTGATGGTGACTTCTCCTTATCCGCTGCGTTTAATTTATTTGTAAACTGCGAATCATTGGACGGCCAAGGAACCTCCGGATTTTGTTCAGCATTTTTCACATTGTCGGAATCTGGAGGTTGAGACTGACCAGAAGAATGTAAGCTATTCGGAGATCCTGAATCTTCAGCACGTTGTTGAGAATTCGGTAATTTCGTTTGTGAGAGTTCCGTATTCGATGCAGAGTTCGAATGATGTGAGAAATTAGAAGGATCCGAGGTTATCGCCGTCTGCTTATCATTTGAAGATTTTGGTGCATTCCACGTCTGCGAATTATCCAGAACCTCGGATTTGTTTTCTAATGGTGATCCTTCCTTAGTTTCTGAAGCATCAGGGGATGGTTCATAGTTTGCGTTGTTTTTTCTACGGTCATCCTCAATTGGAATTTTATCATCGGATTTTTGGGATTCATGAACTTTATCAGCAATATGTTTGCCTGTTCTTGCAACGCCCTGAGCAGTATCAGCCATTATGCCAGCTGACTGTTCTATATCGTTTTGTTCCTGCTCTGTCATTTCTTTGTCATCTGCCATAATGATTAGTCCTATTAAATATCTTATTAAATATTATTTATCACATTTATTTATATATGTAAAAATGCTTAATAAATTATCCCTTCCTTTGAGCTCCGGTCAATGGGAGGGATAGTTGACTCAACGGTTCTGAACATACAAATGATTTCTTTTAGATGCCAATCATATCATCACAGATATCCAGCAAGAAGACTTTGCCTGTAATACCCTTCATGGTTTTCTTCACATATCGAAGAACCTTACATACATTTTCATCATCGGTGGGGTATTTTTCCTCTATCATACTTACGACATCCTGCCGGGATACAAATACGCTGCCATCCGAAGCACGAAATGGAAGTCTGACTCTTTCAAATTCCCCGCCCGCTGTCATATAAGAAATGATGGTACTGAATGCTGGAAGATTAAGAATATCCGAACCGATTTCGCCTGCGTAATTTAATACATCGTATGGAAGCCGACTAATATAATTTAATAAATCAAAACGATTCACATATGGTTCATTTTCAAATCTTGACATAATATATCCTTGATTGCTCATGCGAAAAACAATCTTTCCTTTCTTATAATTAGGGTATTAACCTTAGTCCTGTATCCCGTTTTCTCTTTCATAGCCTTCCTCAAAATCATCCAGTTGATGAAGGTTTTTCATCTGACCTGCTATTTTCATGATGGCCTCAAATAATTCAGGATTTTGTATGCTTTGAGTAATGTATTTTAATTGATTATAATACGCCATCCCTATTCCTATCAAATCCGATGGAGCTTTATGGGAAGCATCATAAGAAATAATATCATATGTACTTTTTATTTTACAAAATTCACGAATTTGACCGTTCTTGACATTGGTTTGCAAGATAAGTGTTTGTGCCATTGCTTTCACTGTCATAAGCAAAAAGGATGGCCACAGTTCTGCATTTTGAATGACAATGACATCTGCGGATTGGGGTAATTCGTCGAGATGATCTGAGGTGCATATCAAAATGTCAACATCATGATTTATAAATGCACCAAGGATATCAGTTACAGCTTTTCTTTTCATATGTTTATTTATAACTGTCAATTTTACAAAGTAAGGACAATAATGTTCAAAGACATCATCGACCGTTTCAATGTCTGTATGAGAGTTACAAATAAGATTTTCGTCCGGACATATGATATAAGCCTGGCCACCTCCCAGAACCGTATTTTGTATCTCTTTCATGGATTCTTTCCAAGAATCTGTAAAGATCGTTTTCGAAGCGTGATCTACCTGTTTCCCATGAAGAGTCATCCAATCGATGTTATTATCGCGGCAAAACATCTTACGGACGTCATCCGGCACGCTACATGAGCTGAGTCCCAAGACATGCACGCCTTTCCTTACCCAATTCCGTACCTGGGGAACTTTCACGATGCCGGGAATTTGTTCATTGTCAAAAATTATTAAAGATAATGCAGGAAAATTCATTTGCAGAATATCTTGTCTTCCAAACAGCAGCTGAATGCTGCCATCTTCTACGCCTTTTTTTATTTTCTTTTGCTCTGATGTATTCAGATATTGCGTATATAATGCTGCAACTATCCCACGTCTGTCAAAATATGGTCTTGTCTTTTCATACAAATATTTTGCCACTCTCACCGTGATAGTGGATATTGCTGCCTGATATGAATTTTCACAGCACATCATAGCCATACTGGTAATGATTGGAATCTTTTCACTCACCTCCGGTCCATCTAAGATAGCGTTTAAGGATCCTTTTTGCATCCTTTCTGAAAAATTATGAATAACCATCTTTTGTTCATCTGTTAATGATGAAGAAAATTCGCTTTTTGTAGCATCGGAAAGGGTACTCTTTTCAAAATTAGCAACCGGACGGTAAAAATCTCTTCTCAGGTCACAGCAAAAATATAGAATATCATCAAATAGAAGTCTGTTTTGTGCCCTTTTTAATTGCTGCATGGTTGACGGATGATGGATTTCGAAGACCGCCTCTCTCTCAGGCAGCAAATGATACCTGTTTTTTATCTGTTCCGGTAGAAAATCATCTTCACATCCCTCAACCGCACGATCTACCAGTTCTCTCAAAATTTGATCTGATATTCCTCTTACGGAAGGGTATTCCGTCTGTATTTTCAAATCTTCCGGATAAATACAGATCCCGGTTGGCGTCGCATAGTAACAATTCTTTGCGAAGTAAACTCTCGTAAGAATCCACACCTTTTTCAGCCACCGGTTTTCTTCCGCTTCTTTTACCAGTTTCAAATCAAACCAAGTGACATGTACCCTTTCCTGACCGACATAGAAGACCGCCTGGTAATACATAACAGTATTCACTGTATTGTCTGGAAAAAAGATCCTGTTTTGAAAATCTTTATATGAATATGACTGTTCTTTTTTTTTCTCCAAATCAACAATATGAGCAAATTCATTCAGATCATCTGAAAAATGAACTCCATATTCACACTTATCCTTGGAAATCTTATTTTTTATGACAACGTGAAAGCTATGCGGATCGAAAGATCCTTCAAGTGCCACATCCTTACCGATAATCTGCTTTGAAAGCACTATACACGGTTCAGTAAAATCCTTATATTGACATGGAAACAGTCTGGTAAGCTGTGCTGAATTCGTGATATTCCAACGGCTTTTCGACAAACATTTTAATGCTCGATCATTCATCGTATTTCCTTATCGATATGTTTGAACGTCTGTAAATATTTTTCCTGCATAGAGATACTCAAATTGACACATATTTCTTTTTACTTTCCAAAGTGACGTATTCCATTCCTCAAATGTCAGTTCTATAGATTTGCTCATGGAAAATTTGGTATCTTTGTTTCCGGCTGCATCCAAATAAAAATTATCGATGGACAATTTTATCGGAGATCGAACTTCTGGATCGCATATACAACTTACATTCATACAGGCAACATATGATTTTTCATTTCTTACAGATGGCTTATATAATTTGGTGATTGGAATGATTATCTGCCTGCATAACTGTTTTCCGGACATTTCTTCTTCGTGCTTCCACAAATCTTCAATTGCCTCTATGTATTTTGCATTACCCGGATACTTCTCAAGGTTTTGTTTCAAATATGTTTCCTGCGCCAACAGAACATTCCTTCCATCCGGATCATTTTTCAGTACATCCGCAGGCGTACGATCTTTTAAATGTCCCATGTTAAATCGAACAGAAAATGCCGGTCTGCTATCCTCTTTAGAAATCATTTGGGGCTGTTTTAATAATCCGCATTTCATATCCATAAAGGATTGAAAAGCATATTTGCTGTTTTCCAGAATACCGATCAATTCCTCGTTCGTTTTCACGTTACATGTAACGGAACCTCTCCCCTGTTCAGTTATTAGAAATCGGAAGTGACTTTTTGGATGATAAATCATAAATGGTGGAATGCCTTCGTCATCACTATTTTGATAGCTGCTGCTTGCAACAGTCAAATGACTTTCTATACCAAATGTTTTTATTCGGTTATCATATTTCCGATACGCTGCATATACCGAATATTTTTGCAGTTCACCACTCAATGCCAATTCCCTCATTCTTTTGAACTATTGATTCTTTGACGCTGAAGATATTCTGTGAATATTTTAATTTTTACTGGAGTCGTGATGTTATTTTCAAACGTATCCTCATCCATTCCGAACATAGAAAGAAGATTTTTATATTCTGGATTTTTTCTAAGTTCTTTCCATATCTGGTTGTTGACAGATTCCTTCATTTGTTTATCTGTACTGTCATCCATATCTTCTTCACGAAGATCTGTTTCTGATTCCGGAATATCAATGATTACTTCTCCCGAATTCGGTTCTTCATCCTCTTCTACTATTTCATTTGTAAAAGCAGAAGCATCAGAACCCTCGGCCAATTTCATATTATCAATTGCGTTTCTGATCTCTCGATAGGTATGTGCGTCTTCAGTAGATCCTTCAACTGTTTCAATGTCCGGCGATTTGCTATATTTTCTTTCTACTGCCGACATTAAAAAACCGTAATAATTTTTTATATTTTCTACCTTGGAAGCATACTGAATTTCATCTTTTATTGCCTGTATATCTTTCCCTGACTTTCTCCAGAGGGTTTTAAAATACTCGATGTTGAACGGATCAAGTTCTTTAATGCCTGATTTTCTCAATGTCTCTTTTACTTCATTATATGCACAGGCTAATTCAATAAGATCCTTCTTTTGTTTCGTTGGTATCCGGTTTTCTTTTTTTATCTTTGAAATTGCGCTGTCAAGATCACTGACACTTACCAATTTCTCAATACTTCTCAGCACATCGGACGGAATATCGGAATTTCCATCAAAGTTACCTGTCTTTGATAATCTTATGATAAACTCCTTGATTTTTCCTCTCGTCCCACGTATATCTTCAAATTCGAAATGTATATCCGATTTCTCGTTTAACTCTTCCATAGCTGGAATCAACACATACTTTTTAAATTCCGTGACCCGATTATATTTTTTATCCTCCGGTTTTGCAATTTTTTCTACAAGTTCGTCCCAGGACACCTTCCGATCAAGAGCGCTTTTTATGTATGGTTTTTCCAAGTTGACAAGAGAAAGAAGACACCTCAATTCATTAAAGCCATATCGAACTTCAAGATAGGGCTTTCCGGTTTTCTCCAATCGGAAAATCTCGGATTTTAACAGTTCATAAATTTTAACTGCATATTTTGTGGTAAAAGTTGCTTCCAGCGCACGATCCAAAATTGTATAGTTCGATACCACATTCTGTATATAGGGAGTCATCTTTTTGTTATAGGTGAGCGAGAAAGTATTATCCTTATACTCCGCATTCGTGACGATTCCAAAGATCTCGAACTCGTCGTCAGGTCCGTTGATAATTATTGTATTACCTACTAATCCCTGTGCTGCTGTTTTTAAGGTACGGCTAAGATTATGCTTGCTATTTATATTAAGAATATAGGCGAGTTCATTTCCATTAATTTCCGCACAAAGCTGATTTCCGTCTTTTCTCAAGTGATCCAGAGAATGATTGATGATAAGATCCTGTTCTCTGGTTGTATTATATTTTGCATGTATAAAGACATTCAGTTTTTTTACTTTTCCCGGTAAAGACAGCTGTATATCGCTCATAATATATATTCCCTACAACTTATAGTATCCACCCAAGCAGTTAACATATTCACATTTTCGTTTTCTGAAGCCAGTATATCACATCTTTCTGGAGATAAAAACTGGAAATCCTCTTTTTTTCGTTAGCTTATCTAAAACACTCATTTTTTCGTTACCTGTGGAGCAAGTTCTATCTGTCGCGGTCGTTTGAATACTCATTTTTTCGTGATCTGACCCGCTCGTAGGATCATCAAGTTACTTATATACTCATATTTTCGTCATCTGGATCACTTTATCTTCAAATTGACTGGATCTGATACTCAAAATTTCGTTAACTGAAATAAATCTCTTCTTTTATAACCCGTCTTCCTCCTCGATATTTCGTTATCGAACCGTATCGCTTACCTTCACAACCCATATTCCTCAAAAATTCGTTATCCGTGGATCATTGCTCGCTGTCTCAGCCTTTTGAATACTCATTTTTTCGTTATCTGACCCGCTCATAGGATCATCAAGTCTCTTGTATACTCATATTTTCGTCATCTGGATCACTTTATCTTCTGATTGACTGGATCTGATACTCAAATTTTCGTTAACTGAAATGAATTTCTTCTTTTATAGTACTTCTTTAGCCTCGATATTTCGTTATCAAACCGTATCACTTACCTTCTCAACCCATATTCCTCAAAAATTCGTTGTCCGTGAATCATTGTTCGCTGTCTTGACCTTTTGAGTACTCATTTTTTCGTTATCTGACACCCTCGTAGGATCATCGAGTCTCTAGTATACTCATATTTTCGTCATCTGGATCACGTTATCTTCTGATTGACTGGATCTGATACTCAAATTTTCGTTAACTGAAATAAACCTCTTCTTTTATGACCCGTCTTCTTCCTCGATATTTCGTTATCAGACCATATAATTTACCTTCACAATCCGTATTCCTCAAAAATTCGTTACCTGTGGATCATTTCTCTCTGTCTCGGCCTTTTGAATACTCATTTTTTCGTTATCTGACACTCTCATAGAATCATCGCATCTCTTTTATACTCAGATTTTCGTTAACTGAAATAAACCTCTTCTTTTATGGCCCGTCTTCCTCCTCGATATTTCGTTATCAGACCATATAATTTACCTTCACAACCCACATTCCTCAAAAATTCGTTATCCGTGGATCATTTCTCTCTGTCTCAGCCTTTTGAATACTCATT
>NZ_JBQKFT010000007.1:0-166752 GCF_052119185.1 Bilifractor sp. LCP19S3_H10 | reverse complement strand
TACCATGCGGTACTGTGCGCTTATGCGGTATTAGCAGCCGTTTCCAACTGTTATCCCCCGGTATGAGGCAGGTTCCCCACGCGTTACTCACCCGTCCGCCGCTCAGTCACTCAAAAATCATTCCGAAGAAATCTTCTTCAGTGCTTCGCTCGACTTGCATGTGTTAAGCACGCCGCCAGCGTTCATCCTGAGCCAGGATCAAACTCTCATAAAAAAGATTGATTCGTTCAGAATTAACACTTGGCTAATTCATCCCTTTTTACTGTTTTAAAGGATCGTAATCAATTCGTTATCTCCCTGCGAACAGTTTGATAACCCGTTGAATACTTTCGATCGTTCAAACAAAAATTTTATAAAACTTCATTTGAATTTTCGAGGATGTGTTTTACTGTTCAGTTGTCAATGTTCATGTTTTTGCTGTGTCTTTCGGCGACAGCTCGTTTACTATAACTCATATCTTTCAGTTTGTCAACAACTTTTTTGAAAAATCTGAAAGACGGAGAAGGAGGGATTTGAACCCTCGCGCCGGTTTCCCGACCTACACCCTTAGCAGGGGCGCCTCTTCGGCCTCTTGAGTACTTCTCCAAGCCCATGTCAAGAATGGTTGTTACCACTTGATTTACCAAAAACAGGTAAAAAATTAACGCGTCATTTACACGACGCACTAGTGATTATACAAAAGTACAATTCTTTTGTCAACGCTTTTTTATTATTTTCTACGCGCTTTTTTCACTCTTTTTCACTAGTATCTTTCCCTTTATCGCAGCCGGACTGTGAATAACAGCAGAGCTGTAAAATCCCTGCCTTTTTCAACAGTCGTAGGCTGTGACTTTTTCCATCATTGGTCTATATCATGCTTTGACACGATATTTTTCCAGAGCAATATCGTATATGTTATTCCCTTCAGCATCAATTGCAACTATCACTGGAAAATCCCTGATTGTCAGCCTTCGGATTGCTTCTGTACCGAGATCATCATAGGCAATCACCTCCGATGAGAGAATCCGCTTTGACAGAAGAGCACCTGCTCCTCCTACCGCCGCGAAGTATACACACCCGTTGCGCACAATTGCGTCGGCAACCTCCTGTGTTCTGCGTCCCTTTCCAATCATCCCGCTTAATCCGAGATCCATGAGCTGAGGAGCATATTTATCCATTCTTCCCGCCGTCGTAGGACCTGCCGACCCGATCGGTCTCCCCTCTCTGGCAGGAGATGGTCCCATGTAATAGATAATATTTCCACGCACATCGAAGGGAAGTTCCTTTCCATGATCAATGGCTTCCTTCATTCTCTTATGTGCAGCATCTCTCGCCGTATAAACGGTTCCTGTCAGATACACATAATCTCCCGCATGCAAACTTCTGATATCTTCCCTGCTCATGGGAACATTCATTTTTCTTTCCATTGTTTGATATCCTCTATTTCCGGAACAATTCGCGGCTAAACCGTAACCGATATGCCCCGCAGGCGGGGCACCACATACTTATAGGCTATGGATTGCTTCGTGTTTCGCACTCTCACACTCCTGCAGCATTCTGTCAACGATATCCGAATACAGAAAACACAGTACGATCCCCTCACAGATATCTGACTGCATGCCTGTTCACATGGCAGCACATATTGACCGCCAGCGGAAGTCCTGCAATGTGAGTCGGATAGGTATTGATATTCACTCCAAGACAGGTAACCTTTCCTCCAAGTCCCCCCGGACCAATTCCGAGATGATTAATGCGCTCCAGCAGTTCTTCCTCCATCTCTTTTACATATGGAATTTCAGAATGCTGCCCAGCCGGTCTGGTCAGTGCCTGTTTCGCCATCAGCGCCGCCTTTTCGAATGTTCCTCCGATACCGACACCGACAAATACGGGAGGACACGCATTCGGTCCGGCTTCTTCTACCGTCTGAACGATTGCGTCCTTGACTCCCTCTGCTCCCTGCGCCGGCTTAAGCATGACAATTTTGCTCATATTTTCACTGCCGAAGCCCTTCGTTGTAACGGTAATTTTCACCTGATCTCCTGGCACAATATTATAATAAATGACCGCCGGTGTGTTATCCTTTGTGTTTACGCGATCCAGAGGATCCCTTACTACGGATTTACGAAGATATCCTTCTGTATAACCCTGACGGACCCCCTCATTGACAGCATCCTCAATGACTCCGCCTTCAAAATGAACATCCTGACCGATATCCAGAAACACAACGGCCATTCCGGTATCCTGGCAAATCGGGATCCGGTCTTCCCTTGCTATTTTCAGATTTTCCTGAAGCTGGTTCAGAATCTGTTTTCCGAGCGGTGACTGCTCCTTATCCACTGATGATCTCATACATTCCTTCATGTCATCGGAAAGCTCGTAATTGACAGAAATACACATTTCCTTTACCGCTTTTGTCACTTCACTGACATCAATATCTCTCATCATC
The DNA here is from genome assembly GCF_052119185.1 of Bilifractor sp. LCP19S3_H10. Classification (NCBI taxonomy): domain Bacteria; kingdom Bacillati; phylum Bacillota; class Clostridia; order Lachnospirales; family Lachnospiraceae; genus Bilifractor; species Bilifractor sp. LCP19S3_H10. Next base: position 164,327 of record NZ_JBQKFT010000007.1, on the reverse strand, counting down.
GATTCCTCATTCTTCCCGATTATCCTCTGAGATTTCACCGGTTGCATGCTCGTCCGCATTTGCGTCTGACAATTCTCCGGATACAGGTTCATTCGCCTTCCTGTCTGACAATTCTCCGGATGCAGGTTCACCTGAATTCCCGTCTGCGAATTCTTCAGACTTGTAATCACCTTCGTCTTCTGCTGTCTGACTCTCATCCGGCATTTCCCCGGATTCAGGGTCTTCATCATCTTCGCCGACAACCTTGGCGATTCCCGCCACGGAATCCATGACATCCATGATCTTCACTCCGGTTGCACTGCGTTTCAGAACAGAAATTCCTTTTACAGGAGTCCTAATGATAATACCTCCCTTTGTGATCAGCATAATTTCATCTTCGCTGTTCACAGCCTTCATTCCGATCAGTTTTCCTGTATTTTCTCTGAGATTTATCGCCTTAATTCCAACGCCGCCTCTGGTCTGAATGCGGAAGTCGTCAAATAGGGTACGCTTTCCAATTCCGTTTTCTGTGACAAAGAGCAGGTATTCCCCCTGCTGACGGATCTGCATGGCAACCACTTCATCGCCGTTTCGAAGAGCAATTCCACGCACTCCCATGGATCCTCTTCCGGTCGGACGCACGTCCTTCTCATTGAACCGGATGGACATTCCATCTCTCGTCGCCAGAATTACATCCTGCGTTCCATCTGTATATTTCACTTCGATCAGATCATCACCATTATTTAACGTAATTGCGGCAAGACCTGTCTTTCTCATGTGGCGGAATGCCGGCACCGGAGTTTTCTTGACAATACCCTTCTTTGTCGCCATGAAAATATACTGATCCTCTCGAAACTCGGAAATTGCGATGACGGCTGTTATTTTTTCATCGGGAAGCAGCTGAAGGAGATTTACGATTGCTGTACCTCTGGCGGTTCTTCCTGCCTCCGGAATTTCGTATGCCTTTAAGGTATATGCGCGTCCCATATTGGTAAAGAACATCAGATAATCATGAGACATGGTCATGAACAGATCCTCAATATAGTCGTTGTCGAGGGTCTGCATGCCCTTGATTCCTTTTCCGCCGCGATTCTGGCTGTGGAAATTATCCGGTGACATTCTCTTGATATATCCGAGTCTGGACATCGTGATCACCGTATTTTCCTGCGGAATCAGATCCTCGGTGGAGATATCGTAGACGTCATATCCGATTCTGGTACGCCGGTCATCCCCGTACTTCTCCGCGATTTCACTGATCTCATCACGGATTACGCCGAGAAGGAGCTTCCGGTCGCCCAGGATTTTCTTGTATTCGATGATTTTGGCCTGAAGCTCATCATACTCCGCCTGAAGCTTCTCTCTTTCCAGACCGGTCAGTGTCCTCAGACGCATATCTACAATCGCCTGGGCCTGCGGATCGGTAAAGCCGAACCTGGAAATCAGGTTTGCCTTTGCCTCTGCGGTATTTGCGGATGCCCGAATGGTATGGATCACTTCATCGATAATATCAAGAGCCTTCAGAAGTCCTTCCAGAATATGGGCTCTTTCCTGCGCCTTGTTCAGGTCATACTGTGTTCTTCTGGTGACGACCTCTTCCTGGTGCTGAATGTAATATTTCAGCATATCAAGAAGATTCAGAATCTTCGGCTGATTGTCCACAAGGGCAAGCATGATAACACCAAAGGTATCCTGAAGCTGCGTATGCTTGTAAAGCTGATTCAATATGACATTCGCATTTGCGTCACGACGGAGATCAATCACAATTCTCATTCCCTCACGGTTGGAATGATCATTGATACCCGTAATTCCGTCGATTTTCTTATCGCGCACAAGCTCGGCGATTTTCTCGATCAGCCGCGCCTTATTCACCATATACGGAAGTTCTGTGACGATAATCTGACTCTTGCCGTTTGGCAGAGTCTCGATATTGGTAATTGCGCGGACACGGATCTTTCCGCGTCCGGTCCGGTAGGCATCTTCAATTCCGCGCACCCCGAGAATCTCGGCGCCAGTCGGAAAATCCGGTCCCTTGATGATCTGCATGATTTCATCAAGGGTGGTCTCTCTGTCCTCTTCAATCTGATTATTGATGATTTTGACTACGGCACCAACAACCTCCCGGAGATTATGCGTCGGAATATTCGTTGCCATGCCGACAGCGATTCCCGATGCGCCATTGATCAGAAGATTCGGAATTCTTGCCGGAAGAACGGTAGGCTCTTTTTCCGTATCATCGAAGTTCGGAACAAAGTCAACCGTATCCTTGTTCATGTCACGAACCATCTCCATCGAGATTTTGCTCAGCCTTGCCTCTGTATAACGCATTGCCGCGGCTCCGTCTCCGTCGACCGAACCGAAGTTTCCATGGCCGTCAACGAGGGTATACCTCATATTCCAGTCCTGCGCCATCGTGACAAGCGCTCCGTAAATGGAAGAGTCTCCGTGCGGATGATATTTTCCCATCGTATCACCGACAATACGGGCACATTTTCTGTGAGGCTTGTCGGGTCCGTTATTCAATTCTATCATGGAATACAGAATTCTTCTCTGTACCGGTTTCAAACCGTCACGTACATCCGGAAGCGCTCGTGACGCAATTACACTCATCGCGTAATCGATGTAGGAATCTTCCATTTTCTTCTTGAGGTCTACTTCCTCAATTCGATCGAAGACTTTATCATCCATTTTCATGTGCCTTTCTTTTGGGACAGCTTTCTGCCATTATTTATGCTTCATCTATCTGCCTGTGATACGGGAAAAAACGCTTTCTGATGGTTCTGTCCCCTTATCCTGGTTCTCGTGTAAACCTGTGCTCTGAAAAATCCGGACCACAGGATCAGAATGGTTACCGGTTTATCCTGTCAGATATCCAGATTCTGCACATCCTTTGCTCTCTCCTCGATGAACTCACGCCGTGGTTCTACTTTATCTCCCATCAGAGTCGTAAAGGTAAGATCAATCTCTGAAGATTCATCCTCATCCATATTCACACGGAGCAGGATTCTGTTTTCAGGATCCATCGTAGTCTCCCATAGCTGATCCGCATCCATCTCGCCGAGTCCTTTGTAACGCTGAATCTTATTTGACGCATCTCTGCCGATTTTATTCATGATCTGATTCAGTTCATCATCGCTGTATGCATACCATACTTTTTTGTTTTTCTCGATTTTGTATAGCGGCGGTTTTGCCAGATATACGTGTCCCTGCTTGATCAGCTCCGGCATAAACCGGTACAGGAACGTCAGCATCAGCGTTGCGATATGCGCGCCGTCAACATCGGCATCGGTCATGATAATGATCTTATCATATCGGAGCTTTGTGATATCAAAATCCTCATGAATTCCCGTTCCAAAGGCTGTGATCATGGAACGGATCTCGGCGTTTCCGTATATCCGGTCAAGCCTTGCCTTTTCCACATTGAGAATCTTTCCGCGGAGGGGAAGAATCGCCTGTGTCTTCCTGTTTCTCGCCGATTTTGCGGATCCTCCGGCGGAATCTCCCTCAACGATAAAGATCTCACATTTCTTCGGGTCCTTATCGGAGCAATCCGCCAGCTTTCCAGGAAGCGCCAGACCGTCAAGCGCTGTTTTCCTCCGGGTGAGCTCTCTTGCCTTTCGGGCAGCTTCTCTGGCACGCTGGGAAATCACCGATTTTTCAATGATAATCTTACCTACATCCGGATGCTGCTCCAGGTATACGGATAGCTGCTGGCTGACCACAGCGTCAACCGCTCCTCTTGCTTCACTGTTTCCAAGTTTCTGTTTTGTCTGCCCCTCAAACTGAGGGTCCTCAATCTTTACGCTGACAATGGCGGTAAGTCCCTCCCGGATATCCTCACCGGTCAGATTTTCATCGCTGTCTTTCAGCAGCTTCATCTTACGTCCATAATCGTTGAAGGTTCTGGTTATCGCCTGGCGGAAACCGACGATGTGCATACCGCCCTCCGGAGTCAGGATATTATTGACAAATCCGTACACGGTCTCATTGTAGGAATCATTGTGCTGCATGGAAACTTCAACCATGACACCATTCTGAATTCCCTCAAAGTACATGATATCCGGATACAATACCTCCGCACTCCGGTTCAGGTACTGGACAAATTCCCTGATTCCGCCCTCGTAGTGAAAGACCTTTTCCTGCTCCATTCCCTCTCTCTTGTCTCTGAGAGTGATCTTCAGCCCCTTTGTCAGAAAAGCTGTCTCGCGAAGCCTTGTCTTCAGGGTGTTGAAATCATAGACGGTATCTTCGAAGATTGTCCCATCCGGTTTAAAATCGACACGGGTTCCTGTCTTCTCCGGATCGCACTCACCGACCACCTTGAGCTTGTACATCGTTTTTCCGCGCTCATATCTTTGTTTATAGATCTTTCCATCATGATAGATCTGAACTTCCAGCCAGTCAGAAAGGGCATTGACGACAGAGGCTCCCACTCCGTGGAGACCTCCGGATACCTTGTATCCGCCGCCGCCGAACTTTCCACCCGCGTGAAGAACCGTAAACACCACCTCTACTGCCGGAATCCCGGCCTTATGATTGATTCCGACAGGAATTCCACGTCCGTCATCAATAACCGTAATGGAGTTGTCCGGATTAATCGTAACTTCAATATGCGTACAGTATCCGGCAAGCGCTTCATCCACAGAATTGTCTACAATCTCATAGACCAGATGATGAAGCCCCCTGGAGGATGTGGTTCCAATATACATACCGGGACGTTTTCTTACTGCTTCCAGTCCTTCCAGAATCTGAATCTGATCAGCTCCATATTCATTTGTCACAACGGTTGATTCTGTTTCCATACGTCCTCCTGATTTTCAACTGTTCCGTTCACGATGTGAAAAGCCCTGTTAACAGGAAAATGATTTTCAATCAGCTCATCCATCCCTGTACATGTGATGAACGTCTGCGCTTCATCCATTCGCTTCAGAAGCATCGCCTGTCTTCCGCTGTCAAGCTCAGACAGGACATCATCCAGCAGCAGTACCGGTGTATCCCCGACCGATTCCCTCACAAGATAAATCTCGGACAGTTTAAGCGAAAGAGCCGCACTCCTCTGCTGTCCCTGAGAACCATAATGCCTGATATCAATTCCATTCACATTGACTCTGAAATCATCCCTGTGCGGTCCCACCGTAGAGGTCTTCATTTTGAGATCCCTTACCCTGCTGCCGGAAAGAATCTCCCTGAAATTCTTCTCCTCCACATTCGGCTCGTAGACAATCTCAATATTTTCCCTGCCATTTGTGAGATTCTCGTGAATTCTGCCGATGATCTCATTCAAATGCCCGATAAAGGATCTTCTCGACCGGATAATGTGAATGCCATGACTGACCATCTGCTCATCCCACACATCAAGCGTCTGCTCCAATGACGGATGAAAAGGAATATCCTTCAGAAGTGCATTCCTCTGGGTAAGAATCCGGTTCATCTCAGTCAGATCGGTATAATAAACCTTATCCAGCTGGCACAATTCACTGTCCATGAATCTTCTCCGCTCACCCGGACCATTCTTGATAATATTCAGATCCTCCGGAGAAAAAAAGACAACACTGATCATCCCGAACAGCTCTGAGGCTCTGCGAATCGGAATTCCGTCGATCGCCACACCTTTCCTTCCGTTATTCTTGAGATGCATATCAATTCTGTGAGACACCTCATTCCGGCGGAAGACGAGGCGCAGATGCGCCTCTTCCTCTCCGAAACGAATGATCTCACGGTCACGGCTTCCTCTGTGAGACTTTGTCGTCGCCGCGAGCTGGATGGCCTCCAGTATATTTGTCTTTCCCTGGGCATTGTCGCCGTACAGAACGTTCGTCTCCCGGTCAAAATGGAGAGAAATCCTGTCATAATTTCTGTAATTTTTTAGCTCCAGTGATTCTACGTACATATTTTCGGATTAAGCTTCTGCCCTGGTCACCATGACTTCTCTGCCGTTAAAAGAAAAAACATCTCCATCCGTCAGCTTCCGCCCCCGCCTGGTATCCGTTTCTCCATTTACCGAGACCTCGCCATTCTGAATCGCAATCTTTGCTTCCACACCCTCATCTACCAGGCCCGCAAGCTTCATTGCCTGACCAAGCTTGATAAAGTCATCTTTTATCGTGATTTTCTCCATTTACTTTTCCTGCCCTTTTCATCGATTATTCACATTGATATTTACGGGAAGAATCAGATAAATGTAAGACGACTTCTCATCCCTGATAAAGCAGGGAGCCTTAGCATTTACGAAGTAAATGGAAATACTCTCATCATCAATGACCCGAAGCGCATCCAGAAGGAACTTCGGATTGAATCCGATGATAATATCCTTTCCTGTCTTCTCGATATCAATTTCCTCATCCATCGAACCGATCGATGAATCAATTCGAAGCTCCATCTGTCCGTCCGTCACATCAATGATCACCGGCATCTTGTCACTCTCCCGTACCAGAAGAGTCGCGCGGTCGATACAGTCCATGAATTCCTGCCGGTTGATTGTGATCTTTGTTTCATAATCGCTGGACAGCATTTGATCAATCCGGAAATATTCTCCGTCAATCAGACGTGACAGAACTATAGTATTGCTGAATTCAAACAGCAGATAATTTTCCGCAAAATAGATATTTACCATGTCATCCATCTCGCCGGACAGAATCTTACTGATCTCGTTCAATGTCTTGCCCGGTACAACCACCTTCTGATCCGGGCATTCTCCCGAAAGAGCCAGATTACGGATGGCAATTCTGTGACCGTCAAGAGATACGACCTTCAGCACATTATTCCGGATTTCGAACAATTCTCCGGTCATCAGCTTGTTGTTCTCATTTACGGCAATAGAAAAAATTGTCTGACGGATAATCTCACGCAGCGAAAACTGGGAAATGGAAATAAAGTCATTTCTCTCAATTACCGGAAGATATGCGAAATCATCACCGGATTTTCCGGGAATACTGAATTTAGCCTTTTCGCAGGTAATCGTCGCTACATCATTTTCATTCGTTTCGATAAAAACTTTGTTATTTGGAAGTTTGCGGATGATATCCGAGAAAATTTTAGCATCGAGAGCGATTTTTCCCTTTTCCTCGATTTCTCCCTTTACGATGGTTTCAATGCCGAGTTCCATATCATTTGCCGTGAACTTGATCTGGTTGAAGGAAGCTTCAATCATGATGCATTGTAAAATCGGCATTGTGGTCTTGGAAGGTACGGCCTTCATTACGATACTTACACTGTCTGCAAGATCTGCCTGATTAAAAACGAGCTTCATTACCTGTGTGACTCCTTTCGGTTTGTCTGTGCGATACTGACAATCCCGCGGGTTGAAAAACGGGAAAGATAGAAAAGAATAATAAAAAAATTCTTCGACTTCGTCTTAGGGGAGGTTGAAATGTGGAAAACTCCATTTTTCCGTGAAAAAAAGCGAAAAAAAGAGGATCATAAGTCTGTCAGTATCGATGAAATCGGCTGTCAGAAAAATGTAAATGGAAAATAATCCACATTTATCCACTCTGTTTTTATCCACATGGTCTATAAATTGTGGATAGATGGATCTGGAACACTATATATATAGAAGAAACTCCTTCGGGAGAACGGGTATGATCAGCCCTCCGGAGAAATCTTTTTCTTCAGGAGATCAACGACTTCTTTTGTCTCAGGTTTGGTCTTGTAGTCCTTGTCGATCTTGTTGATGCCGTAGATGATGGTCGTATGGTTCTGAACACCGATGCTCTCTGCGATGGCCTGCAGATTATTCGATGTCATTGTCCGGCATAGATACATGACGATCTGTCTCGGATAAGAAATTCTGCGAGACTTTACGGAACTTTTGATCTCTTCCGGAGTGATATTGAACTGTTCCGCCACAATGTCAATGATGTACTCCGGCGTCACTACCCGCTTTTCGTTAGGAGAAATTATATCCTTGAGAACATTTTGAGCCAGATCAAGGTTGATCTCCTTCTGTTCGAGGTTGGCCATGGCGATGACCTTGTTCAGAGAGCCCTCAAGTTCTCGAATATTTGCCTTCACATTGCTGGCAATATATTCCAAAACTTCATTGCTCACGTTGGACCCGTCAAGTTCCTGCTTTTTCCGAAGAATAGCCATTCGTGTCTCGTAGTCGGGACTCTGGATATCCGCCATCAGACCCCATTCAAACCGGGACCGGATTCTCTCCTCCAGGACATCCATATCCTTCGGAGGACGATCGGATGAAATGATGATCTGTTTTCCGGCTGAATGCAGGGCGTTAAAGGTGTGGAAGAATTCTTCCTGCGTGGATTCCTTTCCGATGATGAACTGAATATCATCGATGAGGAGAACATCCACGTTCCGGTATTTTTCACGGAACTTTGTGAGCGCCGTGCTGCTTCCTGCACGGATTGCTTCGATTACTTCATTTGTGAACTCTTCACTGGTGACGTACACAATCTTCATCGAGGGATTATTCTCGAGTATGAAGTGTGCAATGGAATTCATCAGATGAGTTTTTCCCAGTCCCACGCCTCCATATAAAAACAGAGGATTGTATACCGTACCCGGTGATTCTGCAACAGCAAGAGAAGCTGCGTGAGCAAACTGATTGTTTTTGCCTACGACAAAGGTATCAAAGGTATATTTCGGGTTCAGTCCGGTAAGAATGGATTCATTTTTGACCTGCTTTTCCCGTCCGGCTTTCTCCGCGTCCTGGGGAAGAATAAAATAAATCTCGCAGTCCATTCCGGTCAGTTCGCCGATGGCAGCCTTGATTGGAAGCTTGTACTTCTTGGATACATAGTCAAGACCAACCTGCTCTGATGGAACGAGAATGGTGACATCATGACCGTCTACCTTGTATACCTTCAGGGGTTTGATCCATGTCTTAAAGGAAACCTCTCCAAGCTCATGCTCTTCCTTTACACGTTCCAGAATCTGATCCCACTTTTCTTCGATAATGCTCATCATAACCTCTGCTGTTGATAAAATTTCTTCCTGTAAACGGCACAATCCATTTCAGTATGTTACATAAATATGCTGCGCCGAAAAAAGAAGACAAAACACCTCTTTTATATTAAACTAAAATACGGAATTTATCAACACGAGAACAGTTGTTTGAAGGGCGATGTGGATAATGCGGTGTAGATGTCAGTTTGTGCACAGAATGATATCCACTTATACACGTAAGAAAAACCGCGTAAATTAAACTGTTTACAAAAAAATTACAAAAATATGAACCATATTTTTGTGAGTTATCCACAAGTTATCAACAAAATTGTTGATAACTTACGTAAACCAATGTAAGTATGTTTATACCTGTTAGCAGCACGGAAGATGCGGGGCAGTGAAGTGATGCGGTAACTTATACATATTGCGGCGTTCCGCTTGCGGGCAATGGGTGTTTACTGTATAATTGCGGAAGCATGGAACAATCCGCAGCTTATAAAGCTAGTGGCACAATATATCGTATGGCGGTTACGAAGGGAAAGGATGGATAATGAGTATCTTTTATTCTATCGATCTGCAGTCTGAGGGAGGAAAACATGCAGGAGTAAAAGCTCCTTCAGACATCTCCATGATCGGACATGAGATGGGGATGACCGGATTCTTATTTCCTGCGCAGAAATATATGTTTCCGAAAGGAATCGATGTGATAAAAGGAAAAATCTGGCTGTTGAAAACCTGTTCGGAAATATGGAAGGAACTGCGCCGCACGGTCGGAGAAGGAGATATTGTTTTATATCAGCATCCGATGTATGGTGCCAGAGCAGCTTTAAAATATATCCCCGCTATTAAAAGAGAAAAGGGCTGTCGCTTTATAGCATTGATTCATGATCTGGAGTCCCTGAGAATGGGAGTTCATGGACTGTACACAAAAAGCAGGAAAACTGCGGAGATCTCAGATCAGAATCTTCTGAAACAATTTGACGCAGTAATCTGTCATAATGAACATATGAGACAGTATCTGATCGAGAAGGGATTTGAACCCGAAAAGCTGGTCAATCTGGAAATCTTCGATTATCTGACAAATGAAAAGATGTGTCACAGAGTCAGGGGAAAGGAACCTTCCCTTGCTGTGGCAGGTAATCTGCATCACGGGAAGTCCGGATATCTCTACGAGATGTTCCGGAACAACGGAGCAGCGAAAAACAAAGAGCTTACGGTCAATGCCTATGGCATTAATTTTGAGAGCGACGGGGTATTCGGAGGCATCCGATATCAGGGTGCTTTTCCGGCCGATAAACTTCCGGGAGTACTGAAGGGCGATTTCGGGCTTGTGTGGGACGGACCTTCTGCTGAGAGCTGCGTGGGAAACACCGGAGAATATCTTCGTTATAATAATCCTCACAAGGCATCTCTATATCTGACATCCGGCATGCCGGTCATGGTGTGGGAAGAGGCAGCAATTGCTGATTTTGTGAAGAAATATCATGTGGGAATTACAATCCGGAATTTATATGAAGCAGCAGAGACCATAAGACGGGTATCTGACGAAGAATACAGTGAAATGTGTGCAAATGCCGCTGAGGTGGGACAAAAGCTCAGGGAAGGATATTTTTTCCGGAAGGCATTTCAGGAATGCGTGAAAAAACTGGAGAAACAGAATGAGTAGTTCGCAGGTTTCAGAAGAGGTGATTTCTCAAACTGCAATGATCAGAGAAGAATGAAACTGTAATCTGCTGATTAATGTTGATAAAACTCAGTAAATGTGGATAAATGCGAATAAAGGATGAAGGAATGACATTCAGTCAGGGGAAGGGACAATGAGAGATAAAACAATTAGTATGAGACTTCTGATTCAGACAGCTTTTCAGAAATGGAGAAGAATGCTTGTCTGCGGTGTAATTTTTATGATATTGATCTCCGGGTGGAAGGCATACCGTTTATTGCCTCAGATTAAAGGAGCAGGAAAGGAAGAGAGCACAGCATCTTCTGAGAACACAGGCAGCGCGGATACGGGAGTTTCTTCAGCAGCAGATTATAAAAAGAATAGTGATTATTTTAAACAGCAGATTGAACATGCTTCCGAATATGTAAATAAATCTTTTTATACACAAATGGATCCGAACGCCGTCGGAATGACTTCTGTAGATATCTCAGTTTCTACACCGGAACTTAAGAAAGAAGGAGAAAATGATCCGGATTCTCTGGCTACGGTGGAACTGGGAAGTATAGATGAGACGGAGATAAAAAGTTCAAATACATCCTCCGATGACAGTTCAGTCGTTGTCACCACTTCCGCGGAGCAGGATGCAAATAATATCCTGAACGCATATAAAGAGTTTGTACTTTACGGAATAGACTGGACAGCGATGGCTGAAAAGTACAATACAGAACCTCAGTATCTTCAGGAACTGGTGGACCTGAGCGGAAATCATATCAATGATACAATTTCCGCAGAGATCGTCATTCGTTTTCCAAATGAGCAGGGCGCCGGTGAACTGATGGATGAGCTGACTGCACAGATACAGAATTATACTTCTTCCGTGACAAAAACATATGGAGAACATACGCTTGTAATCAATAACCGGGTTACCACGACGGTGACAGATACGTCTGTCACGGATAGGGTAAACAGCCGGCTGACCATGCTCAATAATCTGATCAATGGAAATAATTCCTTCGGGACTGCGACAGCTACGTTGGGGATGAATTCCGGAAACACAGACCATTCTCAGGTAAGCGTCAGCAGAAGTGACCTGCTGAAGCCGGTTGTAAAATATGCCGGTGCGGGATTTGTCGGAGGAGTCGTATTGTATTTCCTCCTTGTGATTCTGTCTCTGCTTGCATCCGGCAAGGTATACAGCGCTTCAGAGATGAACCGTCAGTACGGATTTTCCAAAATTGCTGTTGTACCTTCTTCCAATGCAAAAAAGAGAAAAGGACTGGATCGTCTCACGCATCGGGATGCATCGGATTATTACAGCAGCAGAGACAGAGAAATCTGCTGGCAGATTGCAAATGAAAATCTTTCGGAACTGATGAATGGAAAAGGTACGGTTGCGCTGATTGGGGATGTTGATCCCGGACAGCTCGAAAAGATTGCCGCGGAAATGAACAAGGAGACATCTGAGCTGCAGATTAAGACGCCCGGGGATATTCTCAGTTCACCGGCTGCTCTGCACAGTCTGAAGGAAACAGACGCCGCAGTAATCATTGCCAGTATCGGAAGCTCTGATTACCGGAAGACAGACCACATTCTTGAAACGCTTCATACATATGAGAAGAGAATTCTCGGAAGCATAATCTTAGATCAATAATGAATTGTGTAAAGAATTTGTATAAAGTGAGTAAGACTTCCTGATTTGTATTAAGATAAATAATCTGAGAAGTCTGGAATTGTGATTTACAGGTAAACAAGAGAAGAAAAAACGATAACCTGAAAGATAAGTGGAACAGGATAAAATGAAAAAAATTCTCGAAGTAAATGTAGATGATCAGGGCCTGGGAGGCGTATATTCTCTGGTGCGCTCCGTGATTCTGGGAAAACCGGAAGGGTATCAGATGGATATTGCCTGCATCATGCATTTCGCGGACAACGCGCATATTAAAGAACTGAATGACAGAGGAACACAGGTATATTTTATAGGGAGAGAGGGACACAATCATGTGAGTATGAGGGATCTGGAGCAAAACCTCTATCAGCTCCTCATGAAGAATAAATATGACTGTGTACATATTCACGCGGACACGGCCTACAGAATGTATGCGTTTGGCCATGCCGCAAAACGTGCCGGTGTGCGAAAGATTATTTTTCATTCTCACGCTGCCGGGGTTGATGGAAATTACCTGATCGTGAAGAAATTTCTTCATCGTGTATATAGGGGACGACTGAAAAAGATCGGTTCCTGTTTTGCGGCTTGTTCCGACCTGGCAGCTGCGTGGATGTACCCCGGAATTCCAAAAGAAAAGGTTATTCAGATCAACAATGGAATTGATCTGAACCGTTTTCGCTTTGACGCGGATACACGCAGGGAGATGAGAGAAGAGCTTGGTCTGTCGGATTATTTTGTTGTCGGTCATGTGGGACGGTTTTCTTACCAGAAGAATCATGAATATCTGATTCGTGTATTCGAGGCGTTTAAAAAAGAAGTTCCAAAGGCAAAACTCCTTCTGATTGGGTCCCATGACGGTACAAAGGAAATATGGGACCGAATCCGTGATATGACAGCACAGGCAGGACTTTCTGAGGATGTTATTTTCTATGGAACGACAGACCATGTAGAACGGATGATGCAGGCGATGGACCTGTTTGTCCTTCCGTCCCGGTTTGAAGGACTTCCTGTGGTAGGAGTGGAAGCACAGGCCTGTGGCCTTCCGGTTGTCTATTCAGACCGGATTACTCGCGAGGCCGCTTTGACAGACCGCGTCTCATTTGCAGGAATTGAGGAAAAGGATATAGACGCGTGGGTGCGTGCCATGAAAGATCAGATGAATTTAGAAAGAACAGACATGGTTCCGTTTCTGAGAAAAGAGGGGTTTGATATCAACGATACCATTCAGTCTTTTCTGAATCTGTATAAAGATGTATGATGTTCTTTCACTTCACCAGAATTTCTGTTCGCTGACGGATTATATTTGAGCAGAAGTGGCGGAAGAAATCCGGTTAGAAAGGAAAATAATGGTATACACAGGGAAGGTGACGGAAAAGGCCGGGATTTTTTCAGATAGACCTGCGGCGAGAGAAGTGGAAGCAGCAAGATGGGAAGGCTTCTATCTGGTCATACTGGTTATCTATACTGCAGCTGTATTCTTGCAGGTTGGTGTTTTTTCCAACACAGCCGGCTTCAAGTCATTTTTACAAAATATTCGATATTTGTGTTACTTAGGTGTTCTGATCAAACTGATTCATGACTATCATACCAGAAAAAGTATGCTGGCAATGGCCATCCTTCTTGTGATCGGACTTCTGGTTTCTGTGCGTTCAGATAACCGGTCCGGATTATTTCTTTTCTGGATGATCTTTGGAGCTTCTTCTGTAGATCCGGAAAAAATCTTAAAGGTTTCACTGATCGTTCGGTCGGCAATGCTCGCCGGAATAGTCATTCTCAGTCAGGCAGGTGTCCTGAAGGATACCATACGGGATATCTCGGACCGTTCCAGACATTACCTGGGTTTTTCCTGGACGACGTATGCTCCGACAGCTCTTCTGTTTATCAGTTTATGTTATTTCTGTATCCGCAGAGAGAAAACGACGGTCGCTGAATATGCGATCCTCATGATGCTCGCATACTGGCTGTTTTATATGACAAACAGCCGATTTATCTTTTTACTGAATGCGGGTGCGATTTTACTGGCTTTTCTGATCGGGCTCCGGATTCGTGTGCAGAGGAAAAGAAAAACCAGACAGAAGAATTCATGGAAAAAAATATTTATGGCAATCCCTGCCGTCTCAGCTGCGGTGGCCATTTATCTTCAGGCAGCATACAGCAAATACAATCCGTTTCTGTCAAAACTGAATACGCTTTTGACACAGCGGCTCCGGCTCGGACACAACGCCCTGTTAAAATATCCAATCACCTTATTCGGACAGCCGATTTCCTGGATCGGATGGGAAAATCCTTCAGCATATAACTATGTCGACAGTGCCTATCTTCAGGTTTTGCTGGAACAGGGAGCAATCCTTCTGGGAGCTGTGATTATCCTGTACAGCTACATGATATATCGGGCGGTAAAGGTCTCGGATTCTTTTCTGACCATGAGTCTGGTAATCATCTGCTTATTATGTGTGACGGAACCGAGATTAACCGAAACCGTATTCAACCCCTTCATCCTTCTGCCATTTTCTATGTGTCAGGACTGGAAACCCGGTTTGCGTGAGAAAGGCTGTGAATGTTCTGTTTTAACAAATAGGAGTAATAAATAGCTATGAATGATTTACATGAGGGAAGAATCACTGCTGTTATTGTAACCTATAACCGGAAAGAACTGCTTAAGGAATGTGTGCAGGCACTCCTGAAGCAGTCCGTCAAAGAATGCGATGTGTTGATTATTGATAATGCATCGACGGACGGGACTACGGAATACATTGCGGATGAATTGAAAAATTACAGGGTGCATTATGATAACACAGGTTCTAATCTTGGAGGCGCCGGAGGCTTTTGCTACGGGATAAGGAAAGCCTGTGAGATGGGCTATGATTATTTATGGCTTATGGATGACGACTGTATCGTAAAAGAAAATTCACTGAAGGAATTACTGAAGCTTGGAAATTCCCTGCAGGGCAATTACGGGTTTCTGTCCAGCCGGGTTCTCTGGAAGGATGGAACACCATGTCGGATGAACCAGCAGAAAATTTCGCTGGTTAAGAAACTGAAGGAACCAGAGAAGGATTGTCAGAAGATTGTTCTGGCTACCTTTGTCTCTCTTTTCGTTCCTGCATCTGTAGTGAAGAATGTAGGTCTGCCGTATAAAGAATTCGTGATCTGGACGGATGACTGGGAATATACACGACGGATCTCATTGAAATATCCTTGCTATTATTCCGCAAAGAGCGTTGTGGTGCACAAATCAAAAAATAATGACGGACCTGCGATTGAAACCGCGGATGAGGGACTGCTGGAACGCTTTGGCTATATGTATCGAAATGAAACCGTTCTGTACCGCCGGGAGGGAATAAAGGGAAGAATACTTTTCTGGATTCGAAGAGAGATGCATAAAAAAAGGATTCGAAAATCTTCTCTTCCGGACGATGAAAAAAAGAGAAGAATACAGTTGATGGATGAAGCAGTGGAAAAGGGAAAAAAGTTTTATCCGCAGATTGAATATCCCGGTAAGTAAGCGGATATTCAATATATGACCATGTAATATATGAGCATGCAACGAGATAAAACACGCTGCGCGAGTTTTATTTCGCTTATCGCGATGCTCGCCGCACACGAATACTTCGCATTCGGCTGCGGCTCACTGTTCGCGTAAAATAAACGTCGTTCGCCCCACCGGTTCACACTTTGTGTGAGCGGTGGGGCGAGCTGTTCAGTCACGCATGAACAGATCACGTGTATAAACCTTATCCCTGACATCGTCAAGATCGTGGTTATAGCGATTTGCCAGAATACAGTCGCTTTTTGACTTGAAAACGGCAAGATCGTTGACAACCTCTGATCCAAAGAAGGTACTGCCGTTTTCCAGCGAGGGTTCGTAGATGATCACGGTGGCGCCTTTTGCCTTGATTCTCTTCATTACGCCCTGAATAGAGGAGTGTCTGAAATTATCGGAGTTTGATTTCATGGTCAGGCGATATACGCCGATGGTACATTTTTTCTCTTCAGCGGCATTATAGTCTCCGTTGTGATAATAGTCGTAGTATCCGGCCTTACTTAGTACACGGTCAGCGATGAAATCCTTCCGGGTCCGGTTGCTTTCTACGATCGCATGAATCAGGTTCTCCGGGACATCAGCATAGTTTGCCAGCAGCTGTTTTGTATCCTTAGGCAGGCAGTATCCGCCGTAACCAAAGCTTGGGTTGTTGTAGTGCGTGCCGATTCTGGGATCGAGACACACGCCGTCAATAATTTCCTTTGTATTCAGACCTTTCATTTCCGCGTAGGTGTCCAACTCATTGAAGAAGGAAACGCGCAGCGCAAGATACGTATTGGAGAAGAGTTTAACGGCTTCCGCTTCCGTGAATCCCATAAACAAAGTATCAATGTTTTCCTTCAGAGCGCCTTCCTGCAGGAGAGAAGCAAAGGTGTGAGATGCCTTTACCGTTTCCGGATTTTCCGGGTCTGTAGATACAATGATTCTGCTGGGATAGAGATTGTCATAGAGAGCCTTCGACTCACGAAGGAACTCCGGACTGAAGATAATATTCTGCGTATGATATTTCTCGCGAACATGTCTGGTATATCCGACCGGAATGGTGGATTTAATAACCATGATTGCTTGCGGATTTAATTTTAATACGAGCTCGATCACCGATTCTACAGCAGAGGTATCAAAATAATTTTTCACACTGTCATAGTTCGTCGGGGTGGCGATCACAATAAAATCCGCATCGGAATATGCTTTTTCCGCGTCGGTGGTTGCGGTTAAATCGAGATCTTTTTCGGCCAGATATTTCTCGATATATTCATCCTGTATGGGAGACTTGTGCGCATTGATGAGGTCTACTTTGTTCTGAAGAATATCTGTGGCAACGACATGATGATGCTGTGCAAGCAGGGTGGCAATGGAGAGGCCGACATAGCCTGTTCCGGCAACCGCGATTTTTATGGAAGAAAGATCATAATTTGAATTCATAAATACTCCTTTTTAATATTCCGGGCTGATCCTGCAGCAAAGGGAATCAGGAGCAGGCGGATTATATTTTGTGTCTATGAGGCAGACGTTCTATTGATACGAGGTGAGACAAGGTGTCTGAATTTACAGGAGATCCTTGTGAAAATAATCCTCGAAAATTTCAAGGAAAAAAGAGGCCGCTGTCCTGCGGAGCGAAGGGCAGCCCATTCCACAGAAAGCTTCAGATCCTTTAACTGTCTGGACGTTAAAGCACCTGTTGACTGTAGGACATCGACAACTTCCATAGACGATGTCTTTATCTGAGCAGAGGACTCCGACAGGTTAGAACCGGTATATTTATGCGTATATAGGCAGTCGGGCGTAACTGCAAACACTGCTTTTCTGCACAGCATCAGAATCCAGAGAAGAAGATCATCGGAGCCGTTTTTTTTCATTGGATGAAGAAGCCATGCCTCCGGGATGGAAGATCGCCGGATCAGGCATTGTCCGGGAGAACGAATGGGATTCCTGACTCTGATATATATAGCAAGATTACGTACATCATCCAGATCAGCTTTTTTGAGAAAAGCCGGAAACATGGAGCCATCCTCCTGTTCCAGCCAGGCGTTGCAGACCGCTATGTCAACATCCTCTGTCATCAGACGGCTCATGATTCTTAAAAAATCCGGCGATATTTGGTCATCCTGATCAATAAAGAGAACAAAATCACCGGATGCTCTTTTAAGCCCCTCGATCCTTGCGTGATGAATTCCGCCATTTTCCGGAAGCCGGATCACCTCTGTTTCGAGGAGAGGATAGGCATTACGGGTTATGTTCATCATATCCACAGGGCAGTCCGGACTGTCATTGACGATGAGCCACTGGATCGCGGCAGATATTCTTTCCGCGTTGGATTCCAGAATATCTGCAAGCGAATGCATGTATTTATTTCCTCTGTAAAAAGGTGTGATTACACTGATTGTCTGCTGCTTCACTTCACACTTCATCCTCATACCTGCTGCCCTTGAAATCGCATCCGGTCGGCTGCACACGACTCGCGTGAGACAATCCGATGATCATCGCTGCCCTTCAGCAGCTTCATCCGTCTCCTACACACGCTTCGCGTGTGACAATTCTGTACGCGTTTTCGAAGAGCTTATTTTGAAATATTTTCTGAGTAATTTATCAGATACCTTCAAGTCAAATCGATGCTGTTCAGAAAACAGATAATTTTCCATCTTGCCCTGTCTTTTTGCATATCTTTTCAGTACCCTGAGCAGCAGATGTTTCCTGTATTGACAAACAGCAGATCTGTTTGTCCTGGCATAGAAGGATTTCTCTGACAGATGCATCCCATTGTCCCTGCAGTAATCGAAGAAATGATTATTGACGACGATACAAAATGGTCCTGATGCGTCAACAGATGCCAACTGAACATAGATATCAACATAGGTTACCTTCAGATTTTTGATCTGATTCACCATGATCTGCCTATAGTTTTGCTTCACTGATTTTCGCAATATGGTTACGTCCGTCTCTTCCTTTGCGAATAACAGCGTATGTCCCAGGGTTCCACTGACGAAAGCGATCTTTGAAGCATGAGACAAATAGCAGATCTGTTCTGTAAGAGGAAGCGTTTCCGGATATATTATGGAATAGTTATTCCTGCGATAGATATCCTCTATTGGATCTTCCCCAAATTCCGATGTCAGATGGGATGGAAGACGGCATCGCGACAAATATATTTTTGATGGCCATGTTCTTCCTGTATCGGCCTTATTAATCGCATTGTCCACAGCAAGGTTAAATACTGACAAAAATTCCGGTGTGACATATCTTCCCGGGATTAACGAAGGTTCCGGAATGCATAAATGACTTACCGTTACCGGATGATCAATATAGATCAGGCGGTTTAAGTCAACACCGATCAGCCTCAATAAATCAGCATCTGTTCCATTCTCCTGAATCTTTTCGCCAAAATATAATAACGGAGCAGAGGAATTCTCTTTTATTACATACCATAACCTTGATAGCGAATCAATTAAAAAATGTCCCCAGTGTCTGCGTACAAACCCTAAATAAATTGCATTGTCCAGGGATGTATCTCTGACGGCATTCTGGCAATCTGAATTAACCGGGGGATTATATCTGTCAACATCTGAAAGAGTATCGAATCCGGAAAAACCGATATAATTTCCCTGCTCATCGACTACTCCTCCACGCGCAGCCGGTCCTGTTGTTGTGCATGGAATGATCGTGGCTGTTCTGGTGATATGTACCTTCAGTGTCCGATTATCGACAAAATTCGAATTTATCAGTTCTTGAAAGCTCGAATCATAAAGATCATGCAAATATAAGTGGGTGATCATTCGGAATCTCCTAAGCAGTGAAGTGATGCGGACAAGACTGTCTATGGCTCTTTACATGTTCATTTATGATACCACAAACAAGGAAAGCTTACAATCTGCCGCGAGCAGCTTTCGTGACGCGGGGACTTATACAGTTACCGTATTGGCGTCTGCCGTCTACAGAGTATGAAATCGCCATACCGCGTTAGTTGAAATAGTTGGGGGTCGATGATATATTTAGATGTAAATCAACCTTTTATCGCCGGAAGATTTCAGGGAGAATCATCAGATCAAGAGGCAGGTTTTTATTTACGCGAACAGTGAGCCGCAGCCGAATGCGAAGTATTCGTGTGCGGCGAGCGTCGCGATAGCGAGATAAAACTCGCGCAGCGTGTTTTATCTCGTTCAGAATCAGATTAAAGCAGGTATAGTATTATGAATGAAAAACAAGAGAAAATATCAGTTGTTATACCGACATATAACCGCAGAGATTCTATTACAAATTGTCTGAGAAGTGTGTTGAATCAGTCTTATCAGAACCTCGAGGTAATCGTGGTTGACGATGGTTCTACCGACGGCACGGAAGAGATCTTCCGTGATTTTCCGGACAGCCGTGTCATTTATCATCGATACGAATCAAATCAGGGAGCAAACCATGCAAGAAACGTAGGAATCCGCATGGCGTCAGGAAAGATTATTGCCTTTCAGGACAGTGACGATGAATGGATGCCGGAAAAGCTGGAAGAGGAATCTAAATATCTGATTCAGAACCAAAAGGATCTGGTTTTCTGCGGAATGAATCGCATTGAAAACGGAACGACGACTTACCATCCGCTCCGTGATTTTGATGAGACCGGGGATGCTGTGGATCAGCTGCTATATGGCAATCTGATCAGTACGCAGACGATCGTTGTACGGCGTGAGGTGGCATTGGATATCATGTTTGATGAAAAGCTCAGGCGTTTCCAGGACTGGGATTTTGTAATTCATACGGCTGTTAAAGGCTACAAAATCGGTTATATCAAAAAACCGCTGGTAAACAGTGTGGTCATGGACGACAGCATTTCATCGAGGGTAACCAATACCGCCGGAGAGAAAATCTACGAGAAATATAAATCATGGTATGACAAATACCCGTTATCCAAAGCTCATCAGCTGCGCATGATGGCACATGCGTGCGCAGTTGATGGGGATTCTGAAAAGGCAGGGATTTTTCTCAGAGAAAGTCTGCATACAAAATTCAGTTTTTCCATTCTGGTCCGTATGATTGCAAATCACATGGGACTCTGGGGAAGATCGGGCAAAAAGTAGAACAGGGACTCAGGTCCCTGTAGAATGCGGTCCTTCTGGAATACATTTTACCGGTTCACTTCCGAAAATGAATCAGCTTTTTAACATCATCTTTATCGAGGCAGAATAGAATTCCAAGGCATGCTGCCGCGCAAAGAATTACACAGAGAAAGATCGTGATAAAATTATTACTGCTCAGAAAATGCCTGATTCCTGCACAGATTACCATGACAGCGGCAAACTCTGTGGCAGCAATGACCACATTCCGTCTAATTGAAATCTTAACCTTTTTTCGGGTGTAGAAGATACCAAGACAGAAAATAGAAATCTCTGACAATAATGTGGTGAACGCGGCGGCATTTTGTCCGAAGGCCGGAATGAGGACGAAGTTGAGAACAATATTAATGAGTGCGGAAAACATAGTTGCAAAAAGTACCTGTGTCTCCATTCCGAAGGAAATCATGATTACATTAATGAAGAAGGAAGCCATGGTCGCAAATATGATGGAGATACTCAGAATCTGAAGAGATGTAAAGGCCATCTCATATTCAACACCAGAAAACAGAACAATAATATTCCTGGACAGACTGAAGAGTCCTGCGCTTATCGGGAAGGAAAAAATAATCAGACTGCCTATGATCCGGCTGAGGTGACGATTCAGCGTCTGCGGTTTTACACTGTCCCTCTCGTGAGATATTCTCGGAACAGCGACCGTAAGAGATGCATTCAGCATCTGTTTCAGCATGGTATAGAACTTCGAGGACACAGTATAAAGACCTACCTCTGATTCATTTTTCAGAAGACCGAGAATGGTAATATCCGAGTTCACATAAATAGTCGTGGCAACGGCGGATCCAAAGAGCATGAAAATCGGCTTCATATTACGGTGAAGGTCCATATGAAGAGTCAGACGCGGATGCAGATCATAGTGCTTGCGAATGTAGGTGACATTCATGATATTCGCCAATATTGTACCGATGGAGCAGGTAACCGCGTAAAGCAGATAATCGTTTTTGCTGTGTACAAGCAAAAGCATCAGAACTACTGCAATTCCCTGACATATAATGTATCGGATGGTAATAAATTCATAATCTTCGAATATGGAATTGATCCAGTCGGTACCAATGGTATTAAAAAGTACCGTAGAAGCCTGAATTAACAGCAGAAGAGTATACCCGTCCAGTTTTTTCCAGAAGCAGATCAGCAGAAAAAGAACAATATATGCCACAATCATAGAACAGATATTTATAGAAAAAATCTGATTGCAGAACTTCTGAAGTTCCTTCCTGTTGTCTTTAATTCTTGAACCCTCACGAATGGAATAGTTGGTAATGCCGAGGGCCGCGATCATAAGAATGTAGCTTACGATAGAATTACTGAAATTAACTTTTCCATAATAGTACTTCCCCAGTACACGTGATATATAGGGGAAAGTAATAATCGGATATATAATGGTACAGATCTGTTTGATCGTGTTGAGAACAGCGTTTTTACGAAGAGATGACTGGCTACTCATATTATCTGAGAAGTGATTCGTTCTCATGCATCATCTTTGCAGAATTTAAGAATGAGGCGGAATCGCTTCCTTGTCCTTTCTCATTAATGACAGAAGTAAATTACAGGATTTTTCCATTTCACGTGATTTAAAAAGAAATCTCTGATAACCGGTCTTCAGGGATTGTCTGGTTGATACATCCTCAAAATGGAGTACCTGGAGTGCCGGATCATAAACGACCTTTAAATGATCCCTCTGACATTCATACCCCAGGATCTGCTCTTCGAAGTACATAAAGGTATCCGGGTAAAAGCAATAGGGACGTTTCCGGATAAAATCGCGTGAGAAAATATAGCATGCGCCAAAAAGAACTACATCCTCCCGATATTTCTGCCAGAGCGTTTTCAGTTGTTCCTGATGATCACGCTCGGCTTTCTTCTGCATTTCATCTTCTGCTGAGTATTTTCCGAGAATTCTTCTCGCAAGATTCGACAGAGCGTGAACAAATGAATATACCGGCTTAATATTGATGAAAAAATATCGCAGAGACTCCTCCAGATACATAAATCCGGGATGTTCCATAATTTCATGGTAATATTGTGCTTTCAGGGTCAATTCCTCTTCGGATATTACGGAAAGACTGAAGGGATTTTGATGGACCTTACGTGATGTCGAATAGGTATCCGGTCCGAGAACGGAGAAAGGCGTTTCCTGATATTTTTCTGCGATTTTCTGAAGAAAATCTGACTGCTCAATGATGACATCATTGTTCATCACAATCACAAAATCGAGATCGTAGTGCTGAATCAGAAAATCATAGCCTGCGTTGTTTCCCCTGGCAAAGCCCAGGTTTTCATGATTCAGAATTACCTCTACCTGTGATTTGCCTGAGAAATGCTCCTGCAAACGCTTCCCGCTTCCATCGGGAGATGCATTATCTACAACAGCAATGTGAAGATTGTCTGAGGAAAACAGCTTAAGTATGGATGACACACATCTGACGGTCATCTCATAAGCCCTGTAATGCAGAATTACAAATCCAAAATTCATATGTCGATATCCCACTGTTTATCAAAATGACATTTGCAGACTCAGCCATAATGCTTTTGCATCGCGGTTCCCGCCTGATGAAAAGGAAAACAATTGGCTTTGTACATGTTGTGGCGGCCCGCTTGCGGGGCATGAGGGTTTACTGTGCCTGCAGAAACAAGCTCGCAAATATGATTTTCACATTACCATAAATCCCATGATTGTCAAGTTCAGAAACTGTACTGATATTAGGAAGAAAATCGCTGATGCGTGGCTGTCCGAATTGAAAAATCCTTATACATAAATTGCGGAGTCCTTATACATAAAGGCCTTGACGCGCCGCCTTTGAATGCTTATAATAAAACAGATGTTCTCTGGAAAGAGGTATATGACTGCACGGATCTGACCTTTATGATTGACGGATCCGGAAGTAAAAAAGATTTGTCTCGCCGCATGAATTAGAGCGGCATGTTGAGGAAAGCAAGGAGGAAGATAATTATGAGTAAGATGACATGGCAGCCGAAGAAGGTTGATAAAAGAGTTCACGGATTCCGCGCAAGAATGGCTACAAAGGGCGGAAGAAAAGTTTTAGCTGCAAGACGTGCAAAAGGCAGAAAAGTATTAGCATAAGCATAGATTGAAGCAGACCGGAGACCGCAGTTTATTCTGTGGTCTTTTCTTATGAAAGAATACTTTTGAAAAGGAATACACATGAAGTTTTCAGAAAGTCTGAAGAAAAACACGGATTTTCAGAAGGTTTACAGACAGGGAACATCAGCAGCAAATAAATATCTTGTCATGTACATCCTGGAAAATCAACTGGAAAAAAACAGAATCGGTATTTCTGTCAGCAAAAAGGTCGGCAACAGTGTGGTTCGTCACCATCTGTGCAGACTAGTCAGAGAGGCTTACAGATTAAAAGAGGAAAGTTTTTCCAAGGGCTTTGATGTGGTTGTCATCTGCAGAGTCGGATCAAAGAACTGCACACAGAAGGAGATCGCGGACGCGCTCTATCATCTGGGCAGAAGACATCACATACTGGAGGATAAAGAATGAATCAGAAAATGAAACCCAGGTATGTCATGATACAGGGGATTCGTCTTTATCAGAAATATCTGTCACCATTAAAGGGGGGAATCCGCTGTCCATATATTCCGTCCTGCTCCCAGTACGCCGTACAGGCGATTGAGAAATATGGTGCAGTCAAAGGCGGCTTGCTGGCGTCCTGGAGAATCCTGAGATGCAATCCGTTCTCACACGGCGGGATTGATCCGGTACCGTGAGCCAGAAAGAAAATTCCGGGAGGAAGATAATTTGGAACTTTTATTAAGCAAGTCCAGCATGCCCTTGATCAAATACATTGCGCAGCTGCTCGGATGGCTGATGAATGGAATTTATTTTGTACTTTACAAAATTGGTATTCCGAATATCGGTCTTTGTATCATATTCTTCACCATTATCATCTATTTATTCCTTACACCAGTACAGATCAAGCAGCAGAAGAGCTCCAAGGTCATGAACGCAATTCAGCCGGAACTTCAGAAACTGCAGAAAAAATATCAGGGAAAGAAAGATGCAGCTTCTCAGCAGAAGATGCAGGAGGAGACGATGGCACTGTACTCGAAGTACGGAGTGTCGCCTACCGGAAGCTGTCTGCCTCTGCTGATTCAGATGCCGATTCTGTTCGGCCTGTATCAGGTAATTCTGTACATTCCCGGATATGTATCCAGGGTTGCGAATATTTTCAACAGCCTTGCCGTCAAGATTTCCACGGTTGACGGATACCAGAAGATTATCACCGATTTTGTGGCAAACAACAAAATTCGTGTGAACGGAAAAGGTGATTACACCGTAAACCGGATCATCGACATGATGTATGTGATGAAGCCGTCACAGTGGGCTAAGCTTGAGGGCATCAAGCAGTTTGCATCCTTTAAGGATCAAATGGGCAGTGTTGCCGCGCAGTCCGCGAGAATCAACAACTTCCTGGGAATCAACATTTCCGAGACTCCTTGGGATGCCATCAAATCAGGATTCAGCAACATTGCCGGAGGAACGGCGACAGCCGCAATCATCGGAGCACTGATTGCGGGTATCCTGGTTCCTGTGCTTGCATGGTTTACACAGTGGCTGAATATGAAGCTGATGCCGCAGCAGAGCACAGACAGTGACAACGCTATGGCCCGTCAGATGAACAGCATGAATATGATCATGCCGATTTTCTCGGCAGTTATCTGCGTTACCTTCAGCATGGGTATTGGTATCTACTGGATTGCCGGTGCAGTCATCCGTGCCATACAGCAGGTAATCATCAACCGCAGCATAGGCACAGTTGATGTCGAGGAGATGATCGAGAAACAGGCCGCCAAGGCAGAAAAGAAAAAAGAAAAGAGCAAGGATTACGTCAACAACGTAACACAGAACGCCCGTACAAATGTGAAGCATATTCAGAATTCACGATCAAATGGAAAAGATATAGATTCCTCTCAGTTTTACAAGGATACGGAGAATCTGAACCCGGACAGCATCACTGCGAAGGCAAACTGGGTAAAGAGCTTTGATGAGAAAAAAAACAGCGGAAGGAATAGTGGAAGAAAATAACGGGAGGCATGAACATGAACTTTATGGAAGTATCCGCGAAAACCGTGGATGACGCCATTACAAAAGCATGTATTGAGCTTGGACTCTCCAGTGATCAGCTGGATATCCAGGTGATCAGTGAAGGCAGTTCAGGCTTCCTTGGAATCGGCAGTAAACCGGCAGTGATTCAGGTCCGCCGGAAAGAGGAAAAGGAAGCAGGAAAGAAATCCGGAAAGGTTCCGGAAAATCATGGATCAGAGACAAAGGCAGAACCTGTGAGAAGTGCGGATTCCGCGGCACAGGCAGAACCTGCGAAAAACGGGGAAAAACCGGTTCGTGCAGAAAAAACCTCCGATCAGCGGATGACGTCCGGAGAGAAATCCGGGAAAAGCGGAGAGGAGAGGAACGCAGCGCAGCCGGCGGAGTCTTCTGACACAGGAAAAGCAGAGAAGGAGCCGGGACATGAGAAACCGGCAGAGACAAAGACTCCGGATAAGAAGGATGTACCGGTAGAGAGAACGGCGGAAGAAATTGTTACGATGAAAGCTTCCGCATCCAAATTCCTGGACGGTATCTTCAAGGCAATGGAGCTTCCTGTCAATATCACAATTGAGTACAACCAGGAAGAGGGAAGCCTCGACATCGATTTTGAGGGCGATGACATGGGTATTCTGATCGGTAAGAGAGGACAGACTCTCGATTCTCTTCAGTATCTGGTATCTCTTGTCGTGAACAAGGACCAGAAAAACTATGTCCGCGTAAAGCTTGATACCGAGGATTATCGCAGACGCCGCAAGGAAACCCTGGAGAATCTGGCGAACAATATCGCAAATAAGGTCCGCAGAAGTCATCACGCGGTTTCTCTGGAAGCAATGAATCCTTATGAAAGAAGAATCATTCATTCCGCACTGCAGAACAACAAATATGTGGAAACGCACAGTGAGGGAAATGAACCGTACCGTCATGTCGTTGTAACTCCGAAAAAGGGCGGTTACCGGGACTGATTTTTTCCTGCTCTGAATCAGAGAGAAAACGGTCATGACCCGCAGGCGGATCACTACAGAATGTATATATCGCCCGCATCGGAAGAACATATCGACATGCCGGATAGATCCGGAGAATGCCGCTATATGTTTTTTCGATGCGGGTTTTTTATTTACGCGAACAGTGAGCCGCAGCCGAATGCGAGGTATTCGTGTGCGGCGAGCGTCGCGATAGCGAGATAAAACTCGCGTAGCGTGTCTTTTCTCGTTGGAAGAGAATGATATTCTTGTGAACCCGGATTATGTTGATAACTTACGTTCAATGTTGATAAAAAGCAATTTATCGGTATGATTGCGTGAGCGTTTACGAACAATCTGGCGGAATGAAAGAAAGGTGAAATCGGATATGGCTGAAAACTTTGAAGATACAATCGCAGCAATTTCAACTGCAATGGCGCCCTCTGGAATCGGCATTGTGAGGATCAGCGGCAAAAATGCCTTTGCGATTGCTGATCGTGTCTATTCAGGAAAAAAAGGAAAAAGGCTGTCTGATCAGAAGCAATATACGATTCATTACGGTCACATATCCGATAACGGAAAAAAAATAGACGAGGTTCTGGTACTGGTGATGCGCGAGCCGCATTCCTACACAGGTGAGAATACGGTAGAAATTGACTGTCACGGAGGAGTGCTGGCGACCCGAAGAGTTCTTGAGGCGGTAATTCATGCCGGAGCGCGGCCGGCGGAACCTGGAGAATTCACAAAGAGAGCCTTTCTGAACGGCCGCATGGATCTCTCACAGGCAGAGGCTGTTATGGACATCATCTCGGCCAAAAACGATTATGCTCTGAGAAGCGCGCAGCAGCAGCTGTCGGGATCAATTTCGGAAAAAATAGAGACGGTTCGCCAGAGGCTCTTATATGAGACCGCGCATATCGAGGCAGCACTGGATGATCCAGAGCACATCAGCCTGGAGGGGTACGGACCGGAACTTCGCAGGATCGTAGAAGAGCAGAGGACAGAAATCCGGAAGCTTTTGCTGTCCGCCGACTCAGGAAAGCTGATTCAGGAGGGAATCAAGACCGTGATCCTGGGAAAGCCGAACGCGGGAAAATCCTCTCTGCTGAATCTTCTGCTGGGGGAAGAGAGAGCAATTGTCACCGATATCGCCGGCACAACCAGAGATGTTCTGGAGGAACAGATCAATGTCCGTGGAATTACCCTGCGTATACTGGACACCGCGGGAATCCGGAATGCCTCGGATAAGATCGAGCAGATCGGTGTCAATCGCGCAATTGATCAGGCCAGGGACGCGGATCTGATCCTGTATGTCGTAGACCGGTCGGTTCCCCTGGATCAGAATGATTACGAGATCATGAAATTGATCCAAAACAGGAGGACCATCATTGTCCTGAACAAGAGTGATCTGGATTCCGAGGTCACCGAAGATATGCTGAAGGAGGAGCTCGCGAATCATTCGGAACTTACTCCAACTGCGGCTCATCCGGGACTTACTTCAGGCGTGGAACATTCCGGCGGTCAGCGTGAGACAATGACTGACTTTGCCGGATTGCATGAGCAGGTGAGTAATTCTGTCGGCATATCCGAAACTGTGATTCTGAATCTTTCGGCGAAGGAAAAAGAGGGGCTGGAAGGTCTGGAAAAACAGATTGAAAAAATGTTCTTCAATGGTAAGATAGAATTCAACGATCAGATCTATGTCACAAATGCCCGCCATAAAAAAGCACTCGAGGATGCGGAAAACTCCCTTGATTACGTGATCAAGAGTATTGATGATCAGATGCCAGAGGATTTCTGGTCCATCGACCTGATGGGAGCAATTGACGCACTTGGCCGGATCACCGGGGAGTCACTGGGAGAAGATCTGGTCAATGAAATCTTTGCAAAATTCTGCATGGGAAAATAGATGAAGGATCTTGTCGATGAAATCTCTGCGAAATTTTAATCCTGCATGGGAAAATAGATGAAAGATCAGGTCGATGAAATCTCCGCGAAGTATTGCTTTGAAAATAACAGAAGAGAGAAATATAGCTTTAGCGATAAAATGATAGTAATATAACCAATATAATATATTATTGAAATGAAAAAATATATAATGTATATTATCATAACTCACTGTAGCCGTATCCGAATTTTCATTCTAATTTTAAATCCCATGTGATACATCGTGCCATATGCTGTACAAGCTTAAATGGTTTATGTTGATAACTGAGGAAATTTGTTGATAACTGATGAAAATCAGATGAAGGAAGACATCATGCCTGTGATTGAAAAGTATTACGATGTAGTAGTTGTAGGTGCCGGTCATGCCGGATGCGAGGCTTCTCTTGCATGTGCAAGACTTGGCCTTGAAACGATTGTTTTTACCGTCAGCGCGGATAATATTGCGATGATGCCGTGCAATCCGAATATTGGCGGAACCTCCAAGGGTCATCTTGTGAGAGAGATTGACGCCCTGGGCGGCGAAATGGGAAAAAATATTGACCGTACATTTATTCAGTCCAAAATGCTGAATAAATCAAAAGGACCTGCCGTTCATTCCCTCAGAGCACAGGCGGATAAGAGTGAGTACAGCAGAAGCATGAGACGTGTGCTGGAAAATCAGGATCACCTGACCATCAAACAGGCAGAGGTGTCTGATCTGATCGTCGAGAATGGTGTCTGTAAAGGAGTCCGAACCTTTTCCGGCGGTATTTATCACAGCAAGGCAGTGGTCCTTTGTACCGGAGTGTATCTCAATGCACGGTGTCTGTACGGGGATACCGTCAATTATACAGGACCAAATGGATTACAGTCTGCCACACATCTCACCGATTCACTGAAGGCCAATGGAATTGAGATGTTCCGTTTCAAGACCGGAACACCTGCGCGTATCGACAAACGTACCATTGACTTCACAAAGATGGAAGAACAGAAGGGTGATGATCCCGTCATTCCATTCTCATTCTCAACAGACCCTGCTTCAGTTCAGATCGAGCAGGAATCCTGCTGGCTGACGCACACAAATGAGAAGACGCATGAAATAATAAGAGCAAATCTGGACCGATCTCCACTGTATTCCGGCAAGATCCACGCGACCGGGCCAAGATACTGTCCGTCCATTGAGGATAAGGTGGTAAAATTCGCGGACAAGAACAGTCACCAGGTTTTTATCGAGCCGGAAGGAAAATATACAAACGAAATGTATGTGGACGGCATGTCAAGCTCGATGCCTGAAGATGTGCAGGACGCGATGTATCGTACAGTTCCCGGCCTGGAGCATGCGAAAATTGTCCGGAACGCTTACGCCATAGAGTATGACTGCATCAACCCGGTTCAGCTGAAGCCTACCTTTGAATTCAAGAAAATACAAGGACTTTTTTCCGGCGGACAGTTTAACGGAAGCTCCGGTTATGAAGAGGCGGCGGCACAGGGACTTTATGCGGGTATCAATGCGGTTATGGAGGTAAAAGGAGAGGAACCTCTGATTCTCGATCGTTCGGATGCTTATATCGGAGTTCTCGTAGACGATCTCTGTACCAAGCAGACATTTGAGCCTTATCGGATGATGACGAGTCGGGCTGAATACAGACTGCTGCTTCGCCAGGATAATGCTGACCTCCGGCTGAAAAAATACGGACATCGGGTTGGTCTGATCAGTGATGAGGAATATGAAAAGACACAGAAGAAACAGAAAGAGATTGAAGACGAGATTAAACGAGTCACAAATACTTTTGTCGGACAGACAGAAGAGGTACAGAACTTCCTGAGCAGTAATCATTCAACAGAGCTGAAAAGCGGCAGTTCCATAGCGGAGCTCATTCGGCGTCCGGAGCTGAATTACAAAATGCTTGCTGAAATTGATCATGACCGTCCGGTCTTGCCGGAGGATGTTGGTGAACAGGTTAATATCAACATCAAGTATGAAGGTTATATCAAGAGACAGATGAAGCAGGTGGAGCAGTTCAGAAAGAAAGAATCGTGGAAAATTCCGGATGATATCGATTATGAAGTCGTATCGAGTCTCAGAATAGAAGCACGTCAAAAATTGGAGAAGTATCGCCCCATCAGCATCGGGCAGGCATCGCGTATTTCCGGGGTTTCTCCTTCCGATATATCTGTACTTATGGTATATCTGGAAAGCAGACGGCAGCAGAAAGACTGAGAAAATGCGGCAGCCGCAGAAAATCTGAAAAGCAGAAAAACAGAAGTAGGGAAATACAGTAGACCAACTGAGAATGAGTTCCACTTACAGGTGTAAATGAAATGAATGAAGCAAATGATTTATATGAACATAAATACTCTGCAGATCGATTCAGGGACGAATTAGCAGAGATTCATCTCTCCCTGACGGACGAACAGGTCAAAAAGTTTATGCTTACATATGAGATGCTTGTTGAAACGAACAAGGTAATGAACCTTACAGCAATCACAGATTTCGACGACGTGATTACCAAGCATTTCATTGACAGTCTATCTCTTGTCCGGATCAAAAAGATCAGAGACGAACTAGTCAACCGTAAAGATTTAAAGGTAATCGATATGGGGACAGGTGCCGGTTTTCCGGGAATCCCTCTCGCAATCGTTTTTCCGAATGTGAAGTTCGTACTGGTCGACGCACTTATGAAGAGAGTAAAGTATCTGACAGCTTTGATTGAAAAAATAAATCTGACAAATGTAACCGTCCTGCAGAAAAGAGCTGAGGATATCGGACGAGACCCGATGCACAGAGAACAGTATGATATTGCAGTATCCAGAGCAGTTGCAAACCTTTCTCCTCTTTGTGAATACTGCTTGCCGCTTGTAAAGGTAAACGGAGACTTCATCGCTTACAAGTCAAATAAAGCGGAAGAAGAAATCGCAACATCCAGAAGAGCAATATCTACACTCGGAGGTAAAATAGCCGGGATAGAAACGTTCCTTATGAACAATCCGTCAGACAACGAAAAAATAGAACGGAATCTCATTGACATTAAAAAAGTCAAGAAGATACCCGCAACATATCCTCGAAAGGCAGGAACACCCACAAAAAAACCTTTATAGAATATTAAAGATTAAGAGCCCGATATAAACTCTTACAGACTGCAATATTAGAGATAATACAAGCTCTGATCAAACAAATGCATAGCATAATCATAAACGTATCATAATAATAAATGTTCCACGTGAAACATCATGAACGAATTTATGTCTAAGACGTAAATCAACTGTCCGCGACATAATAGATCTAGATGAATTACGTGGAATTTTTTACTCATATTTTATATAGTACGACAAGAAAATTTTTGAATCATTATTTCGATATTTGTGTATTTGATAGAAAGCAAATGCTTCATCTGAAATGTAATCACGAAATGGAGATAATGTTCCACGTGAAACATTAATGAGATATTTGTCCGTAGCCGAAATTCAGTAGACACCCATACGATAATCTTGCCACATACTGTATAAGCTACGGATTGCTCCGTGCTTCACACTCCCGCAATCCTACAGGTATGAGGATTTCGCGCGTTCGCGCTTCATCCTTATATCTGTTGCCTTCGAAATTAAGAAATACAGAGAAATGTTTCACGTGAAACATTAGGATTATTTAGAGCGTATTGAAGATAGTACAATTTGAAAATATACAGATGTTTCACGTGAAACATCTACCGATTATTTTTGAAAAATGGTATAATCAGTCTGTTGTTTCTTTATTAAAGTCTAAAACCGAACACAACAATATTTTTGATTGAAAGGAAGTATAAATCACTTGAGCAGAGTAATCGCTATTGCAAATCAGAAAGGTGGTGTCGGGAAGTCCACCACTGCTATTAATCTCTCTGCGTCTCTTGCCGAACTTGGCAGAAAAGTGCTTTTAATCGACATGGATCCGCAGGGGAATACTACCAGCGGAGTCGGAATCGACAAGCAGGAAATTGAAAATACAGTCTATGATCTCCTGCTCGGAGAATGCTCGCTCGAAGACTGTATAATTAAGCTGAAGTATAAGAAAAATGATGAAATCAAAAAATATTTTCTTCTGCCTTCGAATGTAGATCTGGCGGGCGCAGATATTGAATTGATTGAGACAGAAAATAAGGAGTATCTTCTCAGAGATAAAATCGCACCAGAACGGGAAAATTATGATTTTATCATTATTGACTGTCCGCCTTCTCTGAATCTGCTGACGGTCAATGCGCTTACTACTGCCGACAGCGTTCTTATACCAATTCAGTGTGAGTATTATGCGCTGGAGGGACTGGCACAGCTTTTATATACGATCAATCTGGTACAGGAGAGATTAAATGATAAGTTGACGATCGAAGGCGTTGTATTTACAATGTATGACTCAAGAACAAAGCTTTCCGGTCAGGTAATTGATGATGTAAAAGAAAACCTGGATGCTCACATATTTAAGAGCATCATACCCAGGAATGTACGTCTGGCGGAGGCACCGAGTTACGGTCTTCCGATTAATATTTATGCCAGAAAATCAGAAGGAGCAAAAGCCTACCGTAAGCTTGCAAAAGAATTGGTCAAGAAGGGAAAAGTTGAGTAATGGGATCAAGAGGTTTAAATAAGAAAAGAGGATTAGAGTCTCTGATTCCTCACAAAATTGACAATGAGGAAGAACAGGAAAAAGAACGGGAAAAAGAGGCAGGGCAGCGTAACCATAAAAGTATATCAAAATCACCATCGTCAGACAGTACTGAAAATGCTGGAAATGACATCGTTGAAAATGGCAGAAGCAATGATGACGCAGACAATATCACAAACGTTTCGAAGGAATCCATGTCTGGCAGCACGTCGTTAAAGGCAGGAAATTTATCCGATAGCGTTCCGGATAATACCAGATATTCCTCAGATCTATCCGCAGCATCAAAAAATATTTCCGAAGAATCTGCAGAAAACCGTGTGATTACGGTACCGCTGACCGAGGTTGTTCCCAATCAGGATCAGCCACGTAAGGACTTCAAGGAAGAGGCAATCCACGAGCTGGCCGATTCCATACGGCAGTACGGAGTTTTGCAGCCGCTTCTTGTTCAGAAGAAGGACAAGTATTACGTCATCGTAGCGGGAGAAAGAAGATGGCGGGCGGCAAAAGAAGCAGGATTGAAGGAAGTTCCTGTAATATTGAAAAACTTTGATGATCAGGAGCAGATGGAGATCTCTCTGATTGAAAATATTCAGCGTGAAGATCTGAATGCAATCGAAGAAGCAGAAGCTTATCGAAGACTCATCGACGAATTCCATCTGACACAGGATGAAGTGGCGGTAAAAGTAGGAAAAAGCAGATCAACAGTCACAAATGCTCTGCGACTTCTGAAGCTTGCAAAACCAGTGAGACATCTTTTGCTGAATGGGGACATCACCATGGGACACGCAAGAGCGCTCCTCGCAATCGAGAATGAAGAAGCGCAGATCAATGCGTCTCATCAGGTGATTCAGAAAAAAATGAGTGTGCGTGAAACGGAAAAACTTGTGAAGAGCATTTTGAACCCGAGAAAACAGCGCACAAAGCCGGAGATGGATGAGCAGACAGCACTTGCATATAAATCCATCGAGGAAAATCTCCAGAAACTGGTGGGAAGTAAAGTACAGATTAAGCCACAGGGAGACAGAGGGAAAATCGAAATTGAATATTATTCGCAGGAAGAACTGGAAAGAATCATTGATATGATCGGCTGAACGAGGGCGCAGGAAGGAAGTATAAATAATGAAAACTCTATTCGGGAGCACAGCAGCCGGAATCATAATTATTATCCTTGCAGTAGCCGTGGTGCTGCTCGCGGTTACACTGGCACAGACAAACAGGAGACTCAACCATCTGTCAAGAAAGTACCGGATTTTCATGAAGGGAAATGATGGAAAATCGGTAGAAAAAGCGATGGCATCAAAGATAAAGGCGCTCGACAAGCTGGACAGCAGACAGGCGGAGAATGCATCGTCGTTGAAGCACCTGCAAAAAATATACGATAAATCGCTGACAAAATACGGAATTGTGAAGTATGACGCATTCGAGGATGTAGGGGGGAAGATGAGCTTTGCACTCGCAATGCTCGATTCGGAGAACAGCGGATTTGTACTGAACGCCATCCACAGCCGGGATAATTGCTATCTCTATATCAAGGAAATCGTAAAGGGAGAATCCTATATCATGCTGAGTGATGAGGAAGTAGAGGCACTGCGGACCGCATATCATTATGGAGAGGAGAATATTCAGTAGATGCCCATACGATAATCGTGCCACAAACTGTATAAGCTACGGATTGCTCCGTGCTTCGCACTCCCGCAATCCTACAGGTGACCGACTTCGTCGGTCTGTCGCGGCGTTCGCCCCACCGCTTCACACTTTGTGTGAGCGGATATGGCTCACTGCCCGCGCATATTCGCACTTCCGTGCCGCTTACGCGTCACTTCGTGCTCATACCTGTTGCCTTCGAAATCGCATACAGTCTCTTACGCGCGCTTCGCGTGCGACGATCCTGTCTGCGTTTTCGAAGAGCTTATACGGTAAACCTCATACGATAAGTCGTGCCACATACTGTATAAAGCCAGCTGCTCCGTTGCTTCGCAACTCTCGCAGCTGCCACATGTATTCGCATTCTCGCGGTGTTTCACACCGCTCCATGCTCATACATGTTAGCGTCGTTCAAGCATGCAGTTTTCTGTGCATGCTTCGCATGCCCAAAAACTGCCCGCTTGACGACGGCTTTATACAGTAACTTGCAAATTGATGAGTGATATTATATAGTATTCAAAGCAGAATCAGGAGGAAGAAATCATGATTGATATTAAGTTTCTGAGAGAAAATCCAGAAGTAGTAAAACAGAACATCCGCAACAAATTCCAGGACAGAAAACTTCCGATGGTTGATGAAGTCATCGAGTTTGATAAAGAGAGAAGAGAACTTCTTCAGGAGAAGGAAGCGCTTCAGGCTGAGCGCAATAAGATTTCCAAGGAAATCGGAAAGCTGATGGGTCAGGGGAAAAAGGATGAAGCAATGGCAATCAAGGCAAAGGTTGCTGATACGGGAAAGAGAATTGCCGAGCTTGAAGACCGTCAGAAGGTTGTGGACGAGGAAATCAAGAAGAGAATGATGGTCATTCCCAATATCATCGATCCTTCCGTCCCGATTGGAAAAGATGACAGCGAGAATGTAGAAATTGAGAGATTCGGTGAGCCGAAGGTTCCGGATTTCGAGGTTCCTTACCACACGGATATTATGGAATCCTTTGATGGTATCGATATGGACGCGGCAGGACGTGTCGCCGGAAACGGATTCTATTATCTGCTCGGAGACATTGCAAGGCTTCATTCCGCAGTTCTGTCTTACGGACGTGATTTTATGATCAACCGCGGATTTACCTATGTAATTCCTCCATATATGATCCGCAGCGCGGTAGTAGACGGTGTAATGAGCTTCGATGAAATGGATTCGATGATGTATAAAATCGAGGGAGAGGATCTGTATCTGATCGGAACCTCAGAGCATTCCATGATCGGACGTTTCATCGACCAGATCATCCCGGAACAGAAGCTTCCGCTTACGCTTACCAGTTATTCCCCGTGTTTCCGCAAGGAGAAGGGTGCGCATGGAATCGAAGAGCGAGGCGTATACCGGATTCATCAGTTTGAAAAGCAGGAAATGATCGTTGTCTGCAAGCCGGAGGAGAGCATAGACTGGTACAACAAGCTGTGGAAGAACACGGTTGACTTCTTCCGCTCCATGGATATTCCGGTCCGCACACTGGAATGCTGCTCCGGAGATCTTGCGGATCTCAAAGTAAAGTCCTGCGATGTAGAGGCGTGGTCTCCACGTCAGAAGAAATACTTTGAAGTAGGAAGCTGTTCCAACCTCGGAGACGCTCAGGCGAGAAGACTGAGAATCCGCGTTCAGGGAGAGGACGGACAGAAATATCTCGCCAATACCCTGAACAATACCTGTGTCGCACCGCCGCGTATGCTGATCGCATTCCTTGAGAATAATCTGAATGCAGACGGTACAGTATCGATTCCGGAGCCGCTTCGTCCGTATATGGGTGGAAAGGACAAGCTTGTCCCGAGAAAATCCTGCCTGGAAAAATAATGGAACGAAACGGAAGCCATGAGAAAATCCACATGGACAGACCTGTCGTTTCAAAAAAATATTGAGAGGAGTTGCCTATGCATAAATTCCTCAGATCAATCGGTTTCAGCAGATTACATGAGCTTGACGATCTCGGCCGCCTGATTCAGGATGTCCTCGTTCACTATGATTTCAAAAAAACAGCAGTGGACGAAGAAGGACACCTTTTTGCAGAAATATCAAAGGAATTTGCTACAGACATGGGCGTGACCGTGTGCGGCACCTACGACAATGAAAACTTATTCCATATGGAATATCTGTTCCCGTTTTTCTGGGGATCGCAGGTCACCTCGTATGAGCAGATTGCCGTTGAACGCCAACTGGCCACAGAGTCGTTTGCCGGGGCCTGTGACGATATGAGAGTCGGCACGACACTGATTTTTTATGTGTCCAATGCAGGTGAATACATCAGCATGTGTGGCGGCGGACAGTTAAATGACACGACAACCTCGGTTTCCCTTTCTGCACTTGCGGAAAGCGGCACGGTACTGTTCCCTGTAAGGAAAGAACAGAAAGCGCTTCCCGTGGACCGGAAGAAACTGGAGGAGCGCAGTTCACTGTTCAATGCGGCACAGAATGGAGATGAAGATGCAATTGAGAGCCTGACGATGGAGGATTACGATACCTACACCATGCTCTCGCACCGGGTACAGAATGAGGATATCTACACCATTGTTGATTCCTATTTCATGCCTTATGGTATGGAATGTGACCTGTACAATATCATGGGCGACATCACGAGCTGTGAGGAAGTCAGAAATCACGCAACCGGAGAAAAGGTGTACCAGATCGGTATTATCTGTAATGACGTCCCTCTGGATGTCTGCATTAACGAAAAGGATCTGACGGGAGAACCGGAAGTCGGACGAAGATTGAAAGCAATAATCTGGCTTCAGGGAAGGTTGAATTTTTAATCGAAATGAGGTATAATGATATCTGTTCGTCTGAGCAGATATCATTATATATTTGTTTCTGTAGCTCAGCAGGATAGAGCGTCCGCCTCCTAAACGGAAGGCGGCCATCCGCCAAGGCGAAAGGCCAAAGTATCAAAGTTTACATAAGTTTCTGTAGCTCAGCAGGATAGAGCGTCCGCCTCCTAAGCGGAAGGTCGGCGGTTCGAATCCGCCCAGGAACGTTGAAAATACGCCATTTTCGGGTATTCCCGAGGGCGTATTTTTTATGCAAAAATGGGTGGCAGAACAGTTTGCCACCCAAAGGCGAAAGGCAGGTATTTCATGCGCCGGCGAAGGTTTTGCCACCCATTCGGTGGCAAAAATGAGCAACTTTGCCACCCAAAATGGCATTTTGCCACCCAAGGCCCTGAAATCGGCAAGATTTCACGGTTTTTTCCAGGTGATTGATTCAAATTTCGTCGCCGCGGTTCAGAAAAGCAAAATTAAACAGACAAGACATTTCAGGCGTTGTCATTGTGACAGCGCCTTTTTTTGTGCGGGCAGTGAGCCGCATCCGTACGCGCGGAGCGTGATGCGGTCGGCTTGTAAACTCGCAAGCTCGTTAACTGCGCCGACAGGCGTCGCACGTAAGCTTCGAGCTTACCTTCGGTCGCTCTCAGCAAGTGCTCATCGCTCTGAGGCGAACGCCGCAGCAACCCGACGAAGTCGGTATATGCCCGAAAGCCAGTGAAAGGAGGAAGCAGAGGGGCGACATAGATCAGTAAAGCAGAAATAATGAAAAAGGAGGATTTATGAGTAATTCAGATTTTTCTTCAGGTGCGGGTGCACAGAGGAGCCAGGGTGAATTCAGAGATGACAGGAACATGGATTCAATCATGAAAGAACTGTTTGAGATTGCAAAAGGTGAAATGACCGATCGCAGCATTCCGGATGTCTATAACCGGATGCTCAACAAGGTGAGAGTCCAGATGGTCACGAGAGACGGCAATGCAGAAAGACTTGCGGAGGTTCCGCATATCGACATGCTCGATATGGCGGCTGTGTTCCGTGTCGTGGTGCCCGGTGATGAAAGCACAGTGTCGACGGCAGTTACCAACAGCCTGCTTCGAAGATTTAATGTTACGCCGGAGAAATTCCGGCAGGATGCTCTGCTGGCAGCAGAAACAAATAATCCGGTCCGGATCGAAGGTCTCGGGAACGTATTGAGTGGACTGGAGAACCGGGAAGACGATCCTTATGATTCACCGCTTGTCTTTGCGGGAACCAGAGATCAGATGTGGGGCGCAGGCGTTATGGCTTACCCGAAGTTCATGGAAGAAGCGGCACAGAAGATCGGCGGTGACTTTTTCCTGCTTCCGTCTTCTGTTCATGAAGTGCTGCTTCTGCCGGATGACGGGACGATCGAGGCGGATTATCTGAAAGAGCTTGTGACGACAGTCAATATGACAGAGGTAGCGCCGGAGGAGCGACTGACAAATAATGCATATCACTATGATGCGAGGGAGCGTGTCTTTGATACGGTCGATCACTACCGCGAAGAACAGAAGAAACATTCTGTCCTGAAGGTTCTGGATGAGAGCAGAAAGGCTTCTGAAAAGGAAAATTCTGTTCATGATTCCTTTCACAGCAGTTTCCGCCAGCCACTGAGCCTCTGAGTATAAGATCCGGCGGCGCAGTACAGCATCGCCGGTGTTTTTGTAAAGGCAGGTGGTTTCCATGGAATTTGATTACCTGCATGCGTCAGAGCCGGATCCGTTTACTTTTTACCGCATCCCGAAGGAACTGTTCGATGATCCTGTCTTTTCCGATGTTTCCACACTGGCCAAGGTCCTGTACGGGATCTTTCTGGACCGCACTTCACTGTCCCGGAAAAAGGGCTGGATCGACGGGAAGGGTAATCTGTACATCATTTTTACCATCCGTCAGATACAGGACTGTCTGAGAATCGGCAACAAATACGCGGAAAAACTGCTGGATGAACTGGAGAACAAGGCGCATCTGATCGAGCGTGTGAGACAGGGATTCGGAAAGCCGAACCTGATCTATGTGAAGAACTTTTCTGTCCGGGTAGATGCAGTGGGACATTTCAAGACGTGTCCGAAAGACATTTCAGGAAATGTCCGGAAGACACTTCATGACGTGTCCGATGGACAATCAACTAATACTGATAATAGTGAGACTGATATAAGTGAGACTGATCTTCTTCTTCGGACGGAGGGAAGGAAGGTGCAGATAGTAGCAGAAAGTTCTGTCTCTGATGAACACTATACAGATCATGCCAATAGTGAAGCGGGAAGGAATGGTGAAGAAAGTGCACTGAGAAAAGCGTATCAGGAACATTTTGATGAAACGGCAGGATTTCCCTGGCTGATGAGTGAAGATCCCGCAGGGCGGGATCAGCTGAAGGAGATTCGGGAACTTCTGATCGACACATGCTGCAGCAGAAGAAAGGAAATCATGATCGGCGGCGAGCTGATCAGAGCGGAGCAGGTGAGAAGCCGGTTCATGAAACTGGGGCCGGATCATATCCGTTATGTCATGAAGGCACTCAGGGATAATACAGAAATGATCCGGAACATGAAGGCCTATCTCCTGACGCTGCTCTATAATGCGCCGCTGACGATACAGAGTTATTACCAGGCGTGGTACAACCATGACCGCGCGGAGGGAATGGAATGAATGACAGACGGAAGGAACAATAAGAATGAGCAGAACAAAAATCATGGCCTGTATCAACCAGAAAGGCGGGACGGGAAAATCAACTACCTGTGAGAATCTGGGGATCGGCCTGGCAAATGAAGGAAAAAAGGTACTGCTGGTTGATATGGATCCGCAGGCTTCCCTGACGATCGCGCTCGGGTGGCAGCGGCCGGATGACCTTGAGACAACCATATCGGACCTGATGATCCACACGGTCAGGGAGGATCCGCTTCCTTACGGAGCGGGGATCCTGCATCACGGAGAAGGGGTAGATCTTATCCCGGCCAATATCTCACTTGCGGGACTGGAAGTATCCCTGGTGAATGTGATGAGCCGGGAATCTGTGCTGAAGGAAACCCTGTCAGGGATCCGCGACTCCTACGATTATATTCTGCTGGACGGAATGCCGTCACTCGGCATGCTGACGATCAACACGCTGGCGGCTTCCGACAGCATTGTAATTCCGGTGCAGCCGCAGTACCTGTCGGCAAAAGGACTGGAACAGCTCCTGCAGACTGTTCACCGCGTGAAACGGCAGATCAATCCCGGCCTGAAGATTGACGGAATTCTTCTTACCATGACGGATTCCAGAACTAATTACACAAAGGAGATCACGGGGCTTATCCGTGAACAGTACGGCAGGAAGATCCGCGTGTATGACACGGAGATCCCGCGTTCCGTGCGGGCGGCGGAGATCAGCGCGGAAGGAAAGAGCATTTATCTGCATGATCCGAAAGGAAAGGTGGCGGATGCCTATAAGAGACTCACAAAAGAAGTACTGAACAATGAAGCGAGAAACAGACAGCGGGCGGCGGAATGCCTGTAAGCCTGCAGTAAACAAAACAGAGAAAACTGAGATCACAGCAAATAAGGTCTGAAAAACAGCAGAAAGGACGCAATATTGATGAGAGAAATGAACAGAAAAGAAGACAGAGCAGATAACAGAAGTCTTGAAAATATCCTTGAGGCAATCTTCAGTGTTTTGTCGGATAGAGAGGAGATGCCGGAGAGTGGCGGAGAAAAGGAACACGGATCAGATACAGACCGTGACAGACGGCCTGAAAAGGTTGCTGTCTGTCATGATCCCTCGGAGCGCATTCTCGTGTTTACTCCGGGTAAGCAGAGCATGATTCTCACGCACGAAGAAGTTTATCCCGTCATCGAAGAAAATGGTGAAAATCAGGTAACGTATGATATCTGCGACGGTGAATATCTGATCAGTTATGATAAGCGGGAAACAATCAGCGCAGATGGTTTCAGGCTTGTGAAAGGGCCGGTTTTCATCATCGCTCTTGATGGAGAAGAGGGAAACACAACGGATATGATGCTGGAAGATATCTGCTATCTTCTCTATCGGCTGGAATCCAGAGTGTGGGTGTGCTCAGGTACAGGTGAGTGTCTGCTCCGGCTGGAAGATATCCCGGACGATGTTACCGGGATTGAAGAGGACGGGTGCGAATGACAAGAGGGTGTGAATAACAAATGAAAGACCAGTAAGGCGGCATCGTAAAAGATGCCGTTTTTTTTATGCGATACCCAAAGCAGAGACAGAAATGCTTCATCCGCCCTGGAAGGGAGGGATGCCGGATGAACTGATCACCCAGATGCTTTTGTATATCAGTCAATAAATCAGGAAAGGAAAAGGTAATCATATGAGTGCGAAAAAATATAATTGTTATTCGCTCCGGGAGAGGATCTTTGCCGGAATTCTCTGTGCTGCGACGGCTGTTACCGGTGCGTGCAGCACAAGCACGGTAATGGCAGCAGGGAACACTGTGTCAGCGTCCTCTGCGTCAGCGGTTTCTTCGGCACCTGCTGAAACTGACAGCACAGCCGGATCTGTCGATTCGGTCGGATCAGACGGTACGGCGGTAGAAAAAACGGTTACATCAGATACTGCGGCTGCATTCGATGTGAGTACTTCAGAAGATACCGGCACAGCATCAGCTGCCGGGACAGTCACGGACGGCATGGATTTTTCTTCCGCCAGGCTGATCCTCGGAACAGCCGATGAAGGAATCATCGAAGATATGGACAATGTCGTGTCCAGTTATGACGGAGTCTATCTGCTGCAGTATGCTTCGGAAAAAGATGCAGAAAACGCATATGCCTACTACGCCGACAAAGCGGATTTTGTATCACCGGATGCCGGAATTCAGGCAGCGGATGATGCCAGTGTGGTCGAAGGCGGCGAGGTGAAAGAGGATACCGATGCTTTTACGGCGCTGGATGCTGCACTGGATGATACAGGGGATGAAAAGGAAGAGAAGGATGCGACGGCAGCAGGAAAAACAATCGCCGTGCTCGATTCCGGTATCAGCAAAAAGGACTTTGACAACGTCATCGATGCCGTATCCATGCTCGGTGAAAATACAGATGATGATAACGGACACGGGACGGGTTCGATGGAATACATCCTGTCGAAAAATCCGGATGCCCGTGTGATCTCTGTCAAGGTGCTTGATAAGAACGGCATAGGTACTGCTTCTGCTGTCTATGCGGGCATCCGCTATGCGGAAGAACAGAAGGCGGATATCATTCTGATGCCGCTCTATGCCTACTGCGATGCAGGCAATGCCGCGATCAGTGAGGCTGTCCGTGAAGCGGAGTCCGCAGGAATTACTGTGGTTGGTGCGGCCGGCAATGACGGGAACAATGCCAGCTATTATATCCCCGGCAGTATTACGGAAGCCATGATCGTCGGTGCCTGTGATGAAAAAGGAAACAGGATCACAAAGAGTAACTACGGGGATACCGTGGATTATTACGTGAAAGCTGGATCAACTTCGGAAGCATCCGCGCTGATGGCCGGATTCCTCAGCAGTATCAGCGGAAACACGGATGATGCCCTGACAGCAGCACTTCAGGAAAAAAGCTGGCTCTTTGCAAACGGCGTGGAAGCGGCGGATGGTTCCGGTGCCGATGTGCCTGACGCTAGCAGCGGTTTCATCGCAGCCGATGATCTCGCATCTTATGTAACGGATGGAACCCATCCGGAAGATCAGTACATCACACAGTGGCTTGGCGTCAGTAAGGAGAAAATTCTGGCGGAGCTGAACAGTCATACCGCTGACAACTATTATCTGACGACGCCTTATTTGTCTCTCGGCCTGACCGGTAATCTGCCCCGTCCGAACGGTGATACCGGCGGTTATACAGCAGGGATGCAGTGCACCGGTTTTGTTGTCTATGTGCTGAACAAGGCAGCCGGGTATGCCAACACCGTCCCCACCATGTCGAATCAGAACATGTATTTCAAGATCTCTGATGGAAAATACTGGGGTCTTTACGGTTCCTGGCTGAATGCCTTCAAAGCGCATCACATCATCGGTTACTATTTTAACAGCAAGGAAGACATGCTGAAATCCGGGAAACTTCAGAAGGGCGATATTCTGATCATTGACCCGTCAGGCAGCGGGCTTGTCAATAACAAGGATGCCGACGGAAACGTTCGTGACGGCCATACCGGTTTCTTCTGGGGCGACAGCTCTTCCGAAGACAAGTGCTGGCATTCTGATCATCACATGGTCAACGGCCAGACAGTCATCATGAGCAATGTCATCAGTGAGATTACCGGAAAGCTGAGTGCGCCGTACAACAACTATCTGGTCATTCCGCTCGGTGAACCCGGGGAAGGCGATCCGGGCCTTGTAAGGGTGAAAAAACTTGACGCGGAGACAAACCAGCCGGTTGCCGGGGCAGTCTTCCAGTTCGCTTTCAAGTCTGATGACGGAAAGCATGATTTTACCTGCGAGTTTAAGTCGGACAGTGACGGCATCGCATCGATCGATAAC
Organism: Bilifractor sp. LCP19S3_H10; assembly: GCF_052119185.1. Lineage (NCBI taxonomy): Bacteria > Bacillati > Bacillota > Clostridia > Lachnospirales > Lachnospiraceae > Bilifractor > Bilifractor sp. LCP19S3_H10. The sequence continues at coordinate 119,929 of NZ_JBQKFT010000007.1, read as the reverse complement.
AATCATCTGGCATCCGGATCGATCCCGGCGGACCTTATGTCCGGCAACATCGTGAAGCTGCCGCATGGAACAATGACCGTAACAGAGACAAAAGCACCTGACGGGTATACAACCGACGGCTGTGTCGTGTCAAAGGAAGGACAGACGCTCAGCAATACAACGACCGTCTCCTTTAAACTCGGAGAGAAGGGCTGGACATTCCAGAACAATGCCGTCGATGTGGACGGCGTCATCGTGAAAGATGAGGAGATCCCTCCGAAGGGCGGCGTGGAGATCGAGAAGTTCGATATCGAAGATCTCGGCAGTGCTTCCACCGGCGTTTCCGGCGGATGCGGAACCGGACATGCGCAGGGCAGCGCGACACTGGAAGGCGCGAAGATCGCCATCGTGAAAGATGACGGAAAGACAGTCGTCACCACACTTACGACCGACGCGAACGGCCTTGCGAAGACGGCAAGTGATGCGCTGGATGTCGGAAAGTATTATGCCGTGGAGATCACTCCCCCGAAGGGATATCTGGAACAGGGTGACAGTGCAGCGTCCATCGATCTGAACAGCATCGATATCAGTAAACTGGATCCGAATCTGTACTGCTCTTTTGAGCTCACGAAAGAGAAGACGAGAAGCAGTGATCCGGTCGTGCATCTGAAGGGAAAGAAGACGGGAGAATCCATTCAGAACGAAGTGATCCGCGGCGGCGTTCTTGTCGTCAAGGCGGACAGCGAGTGGAAGAAATCGGAATCCCAGGGTGATGCAAGCCTTGACGGTGTAATCTATACGATCTACAACGAATCGGCTCATCCGGTCATTGTAGATAATAAGGAATGCCAGCCGGGTGATGCGGTGGAATCCATCGTGACGGAATGGGATGCTTCCAGAAAGGCCTATGTGGCCACGACCGGAACGACCGACCGTGCAAAGATGCTCCCATACGGATCCTATAAGATCGTCGAGACTTCGGTTACAACGACAAACGGATATAAGAAAGACGGATGGGAGAAGCACTTCACGATCGATACCGAAGGTCAGATGGTGGAGTTTAAAGATGAAGGATCCGGATGGAATACCGATACCGTTTACAGAGGAAGGGTCATCATCGGAAAAGTTGACCGTGAGACCGGACTCTATACGTCCCTCGGCGCAGCCCATCTGGACGGCACATGGTTCGAGATCATCAACCGCTCGGACTATATCCATCCCTCGAATGGCACGGTCCATTTCAGGGGAAAAGACTATAAGACCGGTGAAGTGATCTGCAGAGAGCAGGCCAGGTGGGACGATGACCTGAAAGCATACGTGCTGAAAGTTGATGAGATCCCGTTCGGAACCTATGAGATCCGTGAGGCTGAGAAAGATCCGGATACAAAAGCAGGATCACTGCTGAGTCAGGCAGACACGCTTTATTCAGCCGACAATGTGGCTGGTTCCGGTCTTGACAGCATCTTTTCCGCGGAGGGAAATCTCGGAAAGAATCTGATTTCGAAGTTCAGTCTTCCAGAAGAACGGGCATCGGGAACCGGCTATCTCTATGACAGCACTTCCCGGAACTGGTATCAGTATTTCCAGATCCGGAAAGACGGAGAGGAAGTCTATATCGATTACGACTTCGGCGGCGATGTGGGAAACTACGACGGGACAAGGACGGCTGAGCAGAAAGCCAACAATGACGGCGACCGCTCTGATGCGCATCCGAATCAGCAGCTGACTTACAACCAGACGAAGGATACGAAGAACCAGCAGCTCAGCGTGACATACAGCAGCGGAAAAGTCACGGATAATCAGAAAGCATCCGTGCAGAGTGCTGCCGACAATCAGGTCATGCGTGATGATATCCATTTCAACAAAGTGGATAACGAATCGAAGACCATGCCGAATACCATTTTCAAAGTCACATCAAAGTCAACCGGTGAGTCTCACATCATTGTGACCGGAGGCAACGGCTCTTATGATTCCGCTTCCTATAATGACAGTGAGACAGAGGGCAGAAGAAAGCACACGTACCTCACCAACCTGCTCGATCCGGAGATCGACGGAAAAGATCCTTCAAAAGACCGGTATTCCGGAAATCTCGCCAGGACGATCCAGATCGATAAGTACGGCGACTGGTATGTGGCAAATGATGACCTCACCAAAAAGGATACAGATTACTCGACGTATTTTTACGCGAATGATTATCAGAACAATTTTGGAACCTGGTTCACCGGCCTTTCCCCTCTTTCAGAGGCAGGCTGGAAGGTAAAGCAGAAACTGACGCAGAAGCATATCGATGATCTGACTGCACAACTTGAAAACGCGAAGGCAGATGAGAAGAAGGCGATTCAGAATGAGATCGAAGACCTTCATGAGGAATATGAGCTGGAAATTCAGTGGGCGGAGCATGCTGCGAAGGACGGCTATGCGGTCTGGAACAGATATTTTACCTCCTCCAATACTGACGGCACGAAGACGTATGACGGAACAACCTATACCGTGTATGCGGCAAACGGCCACACCAATACGGTAAAGGTAAACGACACTCTCCGTGCGCTTCCGTTTGATACCTATCTCATCGAAGAGCTGCCGTGCGGGGAGAACAAGGGAAAGAACCTGATCAGCTTCACATTCACGACAGCGGAGACAGCTGACATGGATATGAATGACTGGTCCTCTTATCATGACGACGGCATCGAGAACGCCGGCGGTGACGGAAAGATCACGGGCATCAACATTGATCTCGGCACCAGAGTCAACTACAACGTGGGCATCTATACCACGCTGAACTTCGTCAACAACGCCAGTGTCGCAACGAAGACAGCGCCAGCGGGAAAGAACGTATCTCTTGTCGATACCGTGCACTATGACAACCTGCTGCTCGGCAATAAGACAGATGAAACGGGTGACAATAAGCCGGAGGACAGTGACCGTTATTATAAGCTGGTCGGTGAACTGCACAGGGTGCGCCGCACAGAAAACGCGGACGGAACGGTTACCTGTACTGCGGATACCGATGTTCTGGCATCCGGATCAACGACATTTCATCCGACAACGACCAATGGTGATGTGAAGGTAAGCTTTGACAGCGTGGATATCAGCGGCCTCGGCTCTGACAGCCTCGTTGCCTATGAGTACCTTTATTATTACTACAATGGTCAGTGGCAGCTGATCGCAGACCATGCGGACGATTCCGATGCGGACCAGACCGTATCTGTTCCGGCCATTCATACCACCGCAAAAGGTGATATCGAACACGTGTCTGACGGCGATGCGACGGAGCATAAGGGAAAGGTCACGATCACGGATACCGTAGCGTATTCCAATCTGACACCGGGCACGAAGTATGAGATGACCGCAGTGCTGAAGGATAAGTTTACAACGGTTAAGGAAAAGGATGCGGATGGAAAAGAAATCTCCGTTCCGGCGATCCTCCTGTATAAAGATTTCCTTGGAAACTACAAACCGGTAACGAATACAGTATCCTTTACGCCTGACAAGGCAGACGGATCCGTAGATGTACCGGTAAAGATCAGTCTGAACAACCTTTACCTCGGAACTTCCGACGGTGAGGATGAAGACCAGATCACGAAGCTGGACAGCCTTGCCGGGAGAACGGTTGTTGCCTTCGAGACACTTTCGGTTAACGGTGAGACCTATGCCGTGCATGAGGATATCAATGATAACGGGCAGACGGTTACCTTCCCGGAGATCCATACAACAGCGACGGTAAACGATACCGGAGATCACACGGTGACTGCGAACGATCAGAAGAATACTGTTGTCTATGATGAGGTTCAGTACACCAATCTGATTCCGGGAAAGACGTACACCATCTATGGCGTGCTCCACAGGAAGACTTATGATCTTCTCGGAAATGCAAAGGACGGCGGTGTTCTGACCGATGAGGATGGAAACGATGTGACCGGTGTTCTGGTGGACAGCAGGACAAAGAAGGATCTTGGTACGACGGAATTTACGCCGGAAAAAGCTTCTGGTTCCGTTCTGCTGAAGTTTACTTTTGCCACAAAGCTTCTCACTAATGAGAATACCGGTGAAGCAGACAGCGAACTCGTGGCGTTTGAGACACTGAAAAGAGAGAAGACGACGGTCGCGGCGCATGCCGATATCTCCGATGCGTATCAGACCGTTGCTGTCTCCAGCATGAAGACTATGGCAGTCGATGCTGAGACGGGGACACATCAGATGACATCACCTGTCGATGAGAACGGAAAGCCGGTCCGGATTACGATCAACGATACCGTATCGTATATCGGGCTCGTACCGGGAAAGACGTATGACATCAAAGGAAAGCTGGTGGATAAAAAAACAGGTCAGACGGCGCAGGATGCGGAAGGCAATGACATCACTTCTTCCGTGACATTCCAGGCGGAAAAAGCAGATGGCAGCCAGGTGGTTCCGTTTACTTTTACAGGGATGAACCTGACGGAGGAAGACCGCTATGCGGGATTTACGCTAGTTGCCTTCGAGACGCTTTATGACCATGAGACGGAGAAACCAGTCTATAAACATGAAAACGTAAGTGATGCTGACCAGACGATTTATATCGCCGGAGTGAAAACAACCGCGACAGACAGCGATACGGATTCCCATACCATGTCGATGAACCGCGAGATCCACATCACGGACCGGGTGGAGTATAAGAACCTGATCCCGGGAAAGAAATACACCGTGACGGGTACACTTCATTATCAGGAGAAACGCTCCGGCGGCAGGATCACCGACGGCGGTACTGTGACGGACAACAGCGGCGAGGCAGTTCAGGCATCGCAGGAATTCACGCCGACAGCAGCTGACGGCTATGTGAATCTGAAGTTCACGTTCGTTCCGGATGTGGATGAGATCGCGGGAAAGACGGTCGTGGCATTTGAGAGCCTGACCCAGGAAGGAAAACTGGTCGGCGTTCACGCGGATATCACCGATGAGGCACAGTCCGTCATGAAGCCTTCCATCCACACAACCGTGAAAGGCAATGTGGAAAACGATACCCATAAACTGGTGCTGAAAGAAGATACAACGTTCACGGATACCGTAACGTATGAGAACCTGATCCCGGGTGAGGAGTATACGCTCATCGGAACTCTGATGGACAAGGGAACGAACGCGCCGGTGACGGTGAACAACGAAAATGTAACTGCTGAAAAGACCTTTACCGCTAAAGGCAGTGCTGGAACCGAGGATGTAAAGTTTGAGGGTTTTGATCTCCGGGAGATCTCTTCGCAGTACCTCGTCGTATTTGAGAAACTTTACAAAAACGGTGAACCTGTGGCAGAGCATGAGGATTTCAATGATGCGGACCAGAGTCTGACACCGGAAAAGGAGACACCTCCGGAAACAAAGGTGGAAATTCATACGACAGCTGACCTGAAGGATGTAGATGATGACGGTACGGCAACGGTTGTGGATACGGTGAAGTATTACAACCTGACACCCGGAAAGATCTATGTACTCAAAGGAATCCTGATGGATAAGTCGGAGGACAGAGAGGTTCTTGTGGATGGTTCCAGGGTGACGGCGAATAAGGAATTCACACCAACCGAGGCTGACGGAACTGCTGATGTGACCTTTACCTTCAACGCGGAGAAGCTTAATGGTAGAAAGCTTGTCGTTTTTGAGGAACTGTATCTCGATGATGAGCTTGTCGCAGACCATAAGGATATCAATGATGAGGACCAGACGGTTGAAATCCCTGAGAAGCCGGAGGATACGGTGACGCCTACACCAACACCGAAGCAGACAAAAACTGCTTCCGAAACAAAGACGGCCACACCGGTATCGACAGGAACGTCTGCATCGCAAAATGCGCCGCAGACGGGTGTCCGCACGATCATCCCGGAACTGATCGTTCTCCTGGCAGCTATCGGGGCAGGCATTGCGGGTACTGTTATCTACAGGAAACGCAGAAATCACGGAAACAGCCAGCACTGATGAGATACCGAAAGGCATCAGAGAAAGTGCAGTTTTGTATGGGAGAGACACGTAACGGTGCCTCTCCTTTTTCCGTGGGGAAATATCGATTATGAAGAAAAAAGGTAAAAGGAAGATACGTGAAGAACCGGGCAGTCTGCTGCTGGCTGTGCTGATCATCGCAGCTGTTACCGTAGGCTGTCTGATCATCATGGAAGCTTTGCCATATGCAGAATCGGCGCATTATCAGAAAGAACTTGTGGAGGAGGTGATCACGGAACCGGATGATCCGAAAACAGAAGACAGAAAATCTGCTGCGGAGAAAATGGATGTGAGCAATATGGGATCGGATCACCATATCCGATCAGTATCTCAGACGGCTGTGGCAGAAGTTTTTCCTGAGGCAATGTACCGGACGGTAGACTGGAAAGCATTGAAAATAAGAAACGAAGACATCTGCTGCTGGATATATATCCCGGATATTGGTGCAGATTATCCTGTCCTCAGAAGCAAAGAGCAGGAATATCTTCATCTGGATGCGGATGGCAGCTACCGTTTCTCAGGGAGCATCTTCACCTGGGAAAAATCGGATGCAGAGATCGGCGCAGCGCATTGTGTACTGTACGGTCACAACATGGCAGATAATTCGATGTTCGGTGCACTCGATCAGCTGCAGTCGGGAGATAAGGCATATGTGTACACGCCGGACGGCTGCTGCCGGGAATATACCGTCTATGAGAACTCCGTGGTCAGCAAATCGGATAAGATTTTTCAGAAAGGATGGAGGGATGAGAACAGAAAACAGGTGCTTACCCTGGCAACGTGCCCGTCCAGACGGTCAGATATCAACAGGCGGATCGTGAATGCAGAACTCACACTGCTGAAACGATAACAGCCGGATTTTCGCCGGAAAAATTGCAGATCGATAACATTGCGGCATTCAGAAACCTGTCATACAACATAATCAGAAGGCAGAGGATTTCATCAAAATAAGGCCAACGGACAACCTACGCGAATGGAAAGAGGTAAGAGGATTATGAAGAAGACGGGTTTGTTTTTTGCATTGGTTATGGCGGTAACACTGAGTTTTTCCGGCTGCAGTCAGATGACAGGCACACAGGCGAAGGCAGATATAAAGACGGAAAAGAGGGAAGTCCCTGTATCTGAGAAAAAAGTGCAGAAGGCAGCGGAAGAAAATGTGAAGAAAGAAAAGACGGAGAAAGATGTCAATTCCGACCCGGTCGCTGCAATTTCAGCGTCAGAAGAAAGCGGTAATGAGACAGAGACCGCTGCTGCGAAGAAAGAAAATGATTCTGCTGAAAAAGAAGAGACCGGCACATCCGGGGAGAATGCACAGTCCGGCAGTGACACGGCGCAGGTAACAAAAACAGAGGCGGTTCCGCAGGAAAGACAGAAAGTGGAAAATATCTCTGCCAATACTTCCAATATTGTGTCTGGCAATGTTCAGACCACCGGAAGCACACCCTGCCAGAAATCGGATCCATCCTGTCAGCCGCCGAAAGTTAATGAGACCGCGGCTGCAGTGACGGAAAACAATGTTCCGACACCAACGCCGGAGCCAACCGGACATTATGTGCATCACGAGACTGTGACACACGAGGAACCGGTTTATGAAACCGTCACACAACAGGTGGAAAAATGTGTCTGCAATGACTGCGGGGAAGACGTGACCGATCTGATCAACAGCACAGGATCTTTTTCCGGACACGCGGCAACACATCCGGACTGCTGGGGATATCACACGGAGCATGTAACAGTCAGCCAGCAGGTCCAGACGGGCACAAGAACCGTTGTAGATCAGGAGGCCTGGGATGAATGGGTAGCCGACTGAATTGTGATGAAGTCAGAAAAATAATGTGACGGGAGTCCGCAGAAATGCGGGCTCCTTTTATATGGAGGAAACACATGAAAAAGAGAATGAAGAACTATCTGAAGGCAATCCGCAGGATGATGAAAAAACAGGAAAAGCGCAGAAGAAAGGGATCTGATCATGGCAGAGAAAAGAAAGAAGCCGGAGCTTGAAAGCTTTGATGATATCTTTACGACAGAGATGTTTCGTGAAGAACTCAAGCTGGAAAAAGTCAGGGATGTTTCATTATCTGAGCTGCATGACTTCAAGGATCATCCTTTTCACGTAGCGGATGATGAAGATATGCGGAAGATGGTAGAAAGCATCAAAGAATTCGGTGTTCTCACGCCGGCGATTGCCAGACCGAAGGAAGGAGGCGGATATGAACTGATTTCCGGACACCGGAGAAAGCGTGCCTGTGAGCTTGCGGGCATCGACAGAATGCCGGTTCTCATACGAGATATGGATGATGACAGAGCAACGATCCTGATGGTAGATTCCAACCTGCAGCGAGAGAACATTCTTCCAAGTGAAAGAGCAAAGGCATATCAGATGAAGATGGAAGCTTTGAGGCATCAAGGACAAAAAAGAGAACTTCAGACAGGAGAAAAATTAACTTCCCGACAAGTTGTCGGGAAGTTGGAGGCTTCCGATATCGTTGGAGATAAATCAGGTGAAAGTGGAAGACAGGTTCAACGATATCTTCGATTGAATAATCTTAATTCAAATCTTCTGGAGAAGGTAGACAGCAGGGAAATTGCTTTTAATCCGGCTGTTGAACTTTCTTTTCTGAAGCCTGAAGAACAGGATTATTTGTTGGAGGCAATGAATTCCTGGCAGGCGACACCTTCACTTTCACAGGCGCAGCGCCTGAAGAAATTCAGTCAGGAAGGCAAGTGCAGTCATGATGTCATCGATGCTGTTCTCTCAGAGGAAAAGAAGAAGGATGTTGATCGCGTGGTCCTGAAGACAACGGAGATCAGCAAGTATTTTCCCAAGTCCTATACGCCAAAGCAGATGGAAGATACCATTCTCAAACTGCTTCAGAAATGGCAGAGGCAGCATCAGCACGACGTAAGTCTGTAGAATATATGCAGGTTTTAGTTTGGGGTTTAAAAGCTGAAACAATATCTACCCTGGCAGAATCCGTGGTATATTGTTCTTGAACGGCACACCAGGCTTCAGGTCGTTTCGGACGTTCTGGGCAGGGCGATTATTCGTATTCCCTCTGATTCGAATGTGTCGCTTTTAATATGAATTTATCTCTTCAAGCCCGTGAAGTTTTCTTCAGAGGCCATTTGTCAGAGAAAGACAGCAGGGCTTCATAAGGAAGGTGTTTTCATGAAGCGTTTATTCGGAAGAAATAAACAGGCCAATACAAAATCCTATGATCCTGAGGTTATGATTCCGGCTATTCGATGCAGCATCTGCACCGGCGAACAGGTAGCAGGCTTCCGGGATCGGGTGACAGGTGAATTTCATGAGCTTTATGTGATCAGGAATGAAGCGGATATCGATGCCTTCAGAAGAAAGTATGGAATTGACGGACCTATTGAAAAATTTTACTGAGATCTGAAACGGTAACAATTTCACAGCGCATATTGAGAAAAGTCGGATGACCATTGGGTTTCCGGCTTTTCTTTTTTGTCCGGAAATCAATCATCCGGATAAGCAGGACGTGTAAATAGCAGAAAGGAGTTGATGATTATGTCCGATGAAGCGGCAAGGAGAGCCCTGGATGACGGCAAACAGATCTGTGTGGTCGTCTCCCGGCTGACGGTCCGTGCGATGCTCTGGGCAATGCAGGAGAGTATGAGGGAAGAAGCCCTTATTCCGCAGGGAAAACAGTCAGTGAAAAGCCTGATCGGTCAGGGAGACAGCGTGAAGAACATTGAGGTGAACGATCCGAAGTTCAAGGAGTTTGAGCGGATTCTGAAAAAATACGGCATCGATTATGCCGTCACAAAAAAAGAAGGCAAATACCTGGTCTTCTTCAAGGCAAAGGATGACGACGTGCTGAAACAGGTCCTTGCAGAGTGTACGAAAAGTCAGGTGAATGGAAGGAAGGCCAGTATACACAGGCAGCTGCAGAAGATCATGCAGAGGCTTGCATCGATGACGAAGAGGAGGAAAGTGCGGGAGAAGATACCGGACAGAGAACTATGAAACAGGAGACAAAGAAAAAGCTGATCCGGATTCTTCCATATATTTTTCTGGCCCTGTTATTTTCCCATATCGGTGTGGCGTGGAGAAATGCGGAAGGATGGAATGCGTCAGAGAAGATTCTTGATTTTATCAGGGAACTGCCGGCGGCATTTTCTGATCCGCTTCCGTTACTTTATCCTACAGATCTCTGTACTGGAGGATTGGCGGCGTTGCTGTTGAGGACAGCAGTCTATATGAAATCAAAAAACCAGAAGAAGCTGAGGCAGGGTGTGGAATACGGATCAGCTAGGTGGGGTACGGCAAAAGATATTGCGCCGTTCATCGATCTGGATTTCCGGAACAATGTCATTCTTACGAAGACGGAAAGGCTTACGATGAACAGCCGGCCGAAAAATCCAAAGTATGCGAGAAACAAGAATGTGCTGATCGTCGGCGGATCCGGATCAGGAAAAACAAGGTTCTGGTTGAAACCGAATCTGCTCCAGATGCACAGTTCCTATGTGGTGACAGATCCGAAGGGTTAGATTTTAAGAATACAGAGAAAATATGTCATTAAAAAATGAAGTGTTTTCTGTGTGTTCTTATTTTTTAGCATTATGAAAGGAGCTGAGAAAATGGCTAAAGATAACAGAATAACAGCACTTTATGAGCGTCTGTCTCGTGATGATGAGATTCAAGGAGAATCGAACTCCATAACAAATCAGAAACAATATCTTGAAGATTATGCGGTACAAAATGGTTTCGAGAATATCCGACATTTCAGTGATGATGGATATTCAGGAACAAATTTCAACAGACCGGCTTTCAATGCACTTTTGGAAGAGATTGAAGCCGGAAGAGTTGGAACAGTGATTGTCAAGGATATGTCACGATTTGGCAGAAACTATCTGCAAGTAGGTTTTTATACTGAAATGATGTTTCCAAAGAAAGGTGTCCGTTTTATCGCAGTTAATAACGGAGTTGACAGTGCCAATCCGACAGATAATGATTTTACACCATTCCTGAATATTATGAATGAATGGTATGCAAAAGACACCAGTAAGAAGATTAAGGCGGTATTTAAGGCTAGAATGAGAGACGGAAAACGTGTCAGCGGTGCTGTGCCTTATGGATATTACAGAAAGCCTGAGGATAAGCAGACTTTGTATGTTGATGAAGTATCCGCTTCGGTTGTCAGACGCATTTTTCAGCTTGCTTGCGAGGGAATGGGAGCAACCGCAATAGCAGATACCTTGTCAGCGGATAAAGTGCTTATTCCGTCAGCTTATGCGAGACAGAACCATCCTGAGGATTGCCAGTGTACGAGATACCATGATGCTTATACATGGAATGCAACAACAGTCGGCTATATTCTGAGCAGACGTGAGTATTTGGGGCATACCATTCTTGGAAAGACAACAAAAGACAGTTTCAAGACGAAGCGAAAAAGAGTTGTGAATGAGGACGAGCTGCTTATTTTCTATAATACTCATGAAGCTATCATAGATCAGGAAACTTATGATAAGGCACAGAAAATGAGGAAACGAGTCTCACCTAGACGAAACAGTGAAAAGCCTACGCATAGGCTGTCAGGACTCCTTTATTGTGCGGATTGTGGAAGCAGACTGGCATATATCAATTCACAGTCGAAAGACGGAAAGACTTATGACAGTAATCAGGCATTCCGATGTAGCAGGTATCACAATAAATATCATTCCTGTACTGGTCATTATATCAAAGCAAGTACAGTAGAAATGCTTATTTATCAGGCAACTAAGAGAGTGTCACAGTATGTCCTGAATGATGAAAAGAAATTTGTGGAACAGTTAAAGGCACAGTATGAAATACAGTGTGAAAAGGACAATACTAATGATAAAAAGGAGCTATTGGAAGCTAAGCGTCGCATGATGGATTTAGATGATCTGATAAAGGGATTGTATGAAAATTTCACTTTAGGGCGATTGCCGGAAAGACAGTTCAATCGTCTTATGACAGAATATGACACCGAACAAAGCAACCTAGAGCAGAGAATTTCAGAGCTTGAAACTGCGACAGAGCGTATATCCAATAAAACAGTGCAGATTGACAGATTTGTGCGACTGGTTAAGAAGTACAAAGATTTTGACGAACTGACAACACCTATGCTTAATGATTTCATTGAAAAGGTTGTAATTCATGAAGCAGAGGGTGGCAGAACAAAAGACCGTACTCAGCAAGTGGATATTTATTTCAATTTCATTGGAAATTTCGTTCTTCCACTCAGCGAGGACGAAGTGGAAGTCATGCAATTAGAGGAAGCACGCAGAGCGGAAGAGATTGCAGAAAGAAAGAGAAATTCTTCTAAGAAATCTACGCAGAAAAGAAATCAGAAGCGTGCAGAGATCAAGGCAAAAGCAGAAGCTGGAGATCCTGAAGCTATGGCAGAGTATGAAGCAATTCTTGAAAAGGGCAGACAGAACAATCGTAAGCAAGCAGAAAGAATGCGTAAATTGAGAATGGCTGACCCTGAATATCGAGCAAAGATGGAAGAGAAAGAACGCTTGGCTTTGGAAAGGGAAAAGAAGCGTCAGGAGCGTGCTACAAGGAAGAAAAAGGTTGCTTTGGCAGAATTAAAGGAGCAGGCAGAAAAAGGCAATCAGGAAGCAATCAGAGAGCTAGAGGAACGTAGGGCTATTGCTAGGGAGCGTTCTAGGAAATCAGCAGAAAAACGCAAATTAAGAGCAGAAAATGATCCTGAATATGCGAAATATTTAGAAGAGAAAACTGCAGAATATAACAGACGGCATACCGCAAGGAGAAAGGAGCAGTTAGAAGCTTTGAAGGCAAAAGCAGAAGCCGGAGATCAGGAAGCACAGAGCCAGCTAGCAGAGCATAAACAGTATCAGGTTAGAGCTACAGTGAAGAGTTACCGAAAAATGCGTGACGATGCATTAAACGGAGATCCTATCGCAAAAGAGAGATATGAAAAAACACTGGCTAGGAGACGTGAAGCGTATCATACAAAGAAAAGTGAACAGACAGCCTAAGAGTAAGCATAATATCACAATATAATAGTTGCAGAATTGATGAGAATAAGCGGGAGCGATGCAATTATTGTAATGGACAATGAAGTATGGTATTGTATAGATGGTTTACCAAATCGTTGTTTGGCGATTTGGTAAATCCCAATAAATTAATTTTATAGGGAACAGAAAATTTGAATTTGTCGATTTGGTAAATTCTGATTTGGTGGATAGTGAGTCAAGGAAACATAGAGAAAATCGAGCATTTATGGGGATGATACGAATTGTGTCGCTGATGTGAAAGAGTGATTCTATCGTCATTTTACGTTTTTTGATAAGGTGAAAGTGTCGAATAGACAAACCAATACAGAAAGGACGTAGAATGATGAAGAAGAAAGGAAAAAAGAATTTATTATTTGGAGGCATACTCATTGCAACGTTTCTACTATGGACAGCGTTGATTCAGATGGTGGATGTGCATCCTCTGGGTCAGAATGGAACTAATATTGGATTTGCAACATTTAATTGCTGGTTTCATCGTTTGACAGATGTTCATATGACGATTTATACGATTACTGACTGGTTAGGGCTTGTGCCGTTGGTCGTATGTTTGACTTTTGCGGGAGTTGGACTGATTCAGCTGATAAAGAGAAAAAGTCTCTTCAAGGTGGATCCGGATATCATTGTCCTGGGAGTTTATTATGTTGTTGTGATGCTGTCATACTTCATTTTTGAGATCATTCCAATCAATTACAGACCAATTTTAATCAATGGAATTATGGAGGCTTCTTATCCTTCTTCAACGACATTACTGGTATTGTGTGTGATGCCGACTTTGGTTGAACAGATTCAACGAAGAATGTCATGTTCTGCGTTGAAAAGAATTATAACGATTCTGGCAATCGCTTTTTCTGCATTCATGGTTATCGGCAGATTGATTTCAGGAGTACATTGGTTTACGGATATTGTGGGTGGTGTATTGTTAAGTGCCGGATTATTTACTGTTTATAAGGCAGTAGTTATGCTGACAATAAAAAAGTGAAATAAAAAAGGAGGTGCAGGGGGTGGAATTCAATGAAAAGCTTCAGGAATTAAGAAAGAGCCGAGGTTTGACACAGGAAGAACTGGCAGAGGCATTATTTGTTTCCAGAACTGCAATATCAAAATGGGAATCTGGAAGAGGATATCCAAGCATTGATTCATTAAAGGAGATATCCAGATATTTCTCTGTGTCTATTGATGATTTATTATCTGGAGACCAGTTGATTATGATAGCAGAAAAAGAAAACAAATCAAATCTCAAAAGTGTATGTGATTTATTGTTGGGGTTTGTTGACTTGTTTTCTTTGTTGCTTATTTTTCTACCGCTATATCCAAAACCCTCCAATGGATATATCTATGCGGTAAATCTCTTTGGATATGTAGATAATGATGCCTATATTATTACAACTTATTGGGTGCTGTTTGTTTCCTTAACAATTGTAGGAATTGTGAAAATATTAATGACCCATTTTAAATTTGAAAAGACAAAAAAGGCTGTTGATTCATTGTCTATAGGACTCAGTGTTATTGCTGTTTTGTTCTTGTCTATGGCAAAAGAACCATATGTGATAACAGTTGCTTTTCTATTATTATTTGTCAAAGGTGTTCTGCTTTATAAACAAGCAAAGGAAGGGAAATAAGGAGAATTTTAAGTATACAGATTCCAGTCTTACAAAGAGATTGAAACGGAGAGAAACTTTCAGGTTGTCGGATTGTAAAGGCAGAGCCTTACGCAAGGTGCAGGAGAAAGACTCCACTCGGGTTAAGGGCGAAGCGCCTTAGCAGGTCAAGGGTGCAACCATTGCCCAGTTAGTGGCGTTTCGCCACTAAGTACTGGGTATTACTTGTAGCAGAGCTTCACAAGTTTTGGCAACTTCGTTGCAATTCCCTTCGGGAGAATAATTAAATATTGTTATTATTAACAGACTGAGTAGAGAAATTTACTTGGTCTTTTTTTGTAGAAAAAGAAAGGAAAGAAATGAATGAAAGCAACAAGGCATAATGGAAGAGCTGGTAAGCATGGAGCTTACAATCCTAAGCATAATGACCGTGAATTTGATGAAGAGAACAGTGAACATATTGATGCAGAGAGAACAAAATTCAATGTCTATTGGGACTGCTATCAGGGTTATAGTCTACCAAATGCTGAGAACGAAAGAGCAAAATTCACTTTCACAGAAGTAGAGAAAGCCTACTATGTTGAGCATTATTCAGAGCATGTGGACGGACAGAATGAAAGGAATCGAAAGGCAAGGCACTATGATAGAGTGAAAACAATTGACGGCATACTTACGAATACGAAAACGTGTCCGGAAGAAACGTTACTACAGCTTGGCAACATTGACGGAACAGTTTCCGCTGATGTGCTTGCTCAGATTAGCACAGAATACTTTGAGGAATTTAATAAGCGATATGGTTCTCATGTTCATATACTGGACTGGGCTTTGCATCTTGATGAAGCTACTCCGCATATCCATGAAAGACACGTTTTTGACGCATTGAACCAGTATGGAGAATTATGTCCCCAACAAGATAAGGCATTGGAAGAATTGGGTTTTGAACTTCCGAAGCCGAATGAGAAAAAAGGAAAATACAACAATCGGAAGATGGTATTTGATGATGAGTGTAGAAAGCTGTTCATTAGTATTTGCCAAAAGCATGGATTAAATATTGATGTTGAACCGGTCTATGGTGGTGCAAGTTATTTGGAAAAGCAGGATTTTATCCTCATGAACCAACAGAAACGCATTGAGGAAAAGCAAGCCCTGTTAGACGGGCTTATGATGAAGATAGAGGACGTAAACGCAGTTGTTGAGGAAGCAGTTGACCTTGCCTATGAAAAGGCTTGTGAGGTTGTCACAGAGCGTGTGAAAGAGGAAACTGTGAAGCATGATGTTGATGTAGTAAAAGATTACGGAGAATTGTTACAGAAACAGCCGAAGGAGAAACTCAGCGACAGTTCTAAGTCGGTAGCTTCCAAAGTCGTAAATGCGATTGTTTTCCGACTGGAGAAAGCGTCTCAGGTTCTTCTTGGCAATATTATTTCTGCCCTGAATGAGCCGAAGAATAAGACTAAGGCAAAGGAGCAGATCAAGGAGCACGCAAGGGTATCTATTCAGGAAAAATTGAAAGCCATGCAGAAGCAAATTAGGGAAGATGAGCAGAAACGAGACGTGCCTATCAGAAAAAAGAATATGGAACTTTAAGGAGCATTTGTTATCCATGACTGGAGAGACAGATGCTTTTTTATTGTCCGGAAAGGATATTATGGGAGTATTTGATGAAGTAAAGGAACGAGTGACCGCAAGGGCGGTTATGGAGCGAGCCGGTATTGTTTTCAATCGGGGTAATATGTGCAAGTGTCCGTTTCATCAGGATAAGACAGCGAGCATGAAAGTAAAGCCGATGGATAAAAAATATTTTTGCTTTGGTTGCGGGGAAAAGGGAGATGCAATTGATTTTGTTGCAAAGTATTATAATCTTTCTTCCAAAGATGCAGCGATACAGATTGCTGATGAATTTGGAATAGCTTATGACAGTTCGGTGCGGTCTCCACCAAAGCCGGTCAGGAGAGAAAAATCTCCAATGCAGATACTGGAAGAAGCTAAAACAAAGACCTATCGTGTGTTATCTGATTATTTTCATTTGTTAAAAGAATGGGAGAGAGACTTCAAACCGAAAAGCATTGATGAAATTGATGCAAGGTATGAGGAAGCGGTGCAGAATCTGCCTAAGGTGCAATATCAGCTTGATACTTTGCTATGGGGATTAGAGGAAGAAAAAGAAATGCTGGTAAAAGATTTGGGAAAGGAGGTGGCAGATATTGAGCGAAGAGTTAATGAGCATCGCAGAAATCAGGGAACGATTGATCACAACAGACAAAGGAGCTGTGAAGCAGTGCATTAGGAATGTTGTTACAGTATTGCAGAATGATCCGAAGTTCAAGGGTGTTATTCGTTACAACATGATGACAGATCGGAACGACATTGTAAAAGACTTAGGGTGGTATCGGGAAAGCCCTGTGCTGACTGATTCTGACATAGACCATATCATGCTGTATCTTGAAGAGAATTACAGTCTGACCACGGAGAAAAAGATAAAATCGGCAATCAATGTGGTCGCTATGGAAAACAAGTATCACCCGATTCAGGAAAAACTCAATTCCTTAGTGTGGGACAAAAAAGAGCGTATCAAAGATGTGCTGTATCACTTTCTTGGAGCGGATAGGAATGTCTATACCTACGAAGTAATGAAAGTTCTTTTGTTGGGGGCTATTTCAAGAGTGTTTCGCCCAGGGACGAAGTTTGAGTATATGCTGATACTGGTGGGTGGTCAGGGAGCCGGAAAGTCCACATTTTTCAGGTTCCTTGCCATGAATGATTCATGGTTTACTGATGATCTGAAAAAACTTGATGATGAAAATGTGTTCCGAAAAATGCAGGGACATCTGATCATAGAGCTGTCGGAAATGATAGCGACTGCCAGTGCTAGGAGCATTGAGGATATTAAGTCTTTTATCAGTAGGCAGAGTGATATTTATAAAGTACCTTATGAGACACAGCCAAAGGACAGACCGAGACAGTGCGTGTTTGGCGGTACTTCCAATGCTATGGATACACTTCCGCTTGATCGTACCGGTAACAGACGATTCATGCCGGTCATGGTTTATCCTGAGAGAGCAGAGTGTCATATTCTTGATAATGAAGCAAGTTCAAGGGAATATATCGAGCAGGTGTGGGCGGAAGCTATGGAGATATTCAGATCAGGAGAGTTCAGGCTGATGCTTAGCAAGGAATCAGCTGAATACCTGAAAGATTATCAGAAGCAGTTTATGCCGGAAGATGCTGATGCCGGAATGATTCTTGCCTTTCTTGATGATTTCAAGGGGGACAGGGTTTGTTCCAAACTGTTGTGGAAAGAAGCACTTCACAGAGACTACGAACCTAAGAGGATTGAGCTAAAGCAGATTTGCGATATTATGAACAATTCTGTGACCGACTGGGTTATGAGCGATGGGGCAATGCACTTTGGAGATTATGGCAAGCAACGAGGTTGGGTGCGTGTCGGTTCGTCTCAGGAGATCCCCGACAAAGCGGACAGCGATGGTTTTATGGAAATACCGAAACAGTTGGAATTGGAGATACCATTTAAGTAACAAAATTGATGAAGTTACCTTGTTGTTACTTATGTTGTTACCCAGTGGAAGCATTGATTTTACTGGGTTTTCTATGAAAGGTAACAAAAGTAACAAGAAAATAGAAAAATAAATAAAATACGGGTAGCAAGCATAGGTAGCGGTGATTTGAGAAGTCTTTTCGGTCATGTTACCTTTTTTGTTACCCTTTCCCTTGTAGGGGGAATTTGGGAAAGGAGAGGTGCGAATGCAAGGAGAGAAAACAGTGGAAAACAAAGCAAATTATATAGATGGCGGTAATTTTAAGACAAAGATCGGAAATACTACTTACCTTGTCGGGGTGTTCTTCAACAATGCGAAAAAGGTAACAGTAGAGGACAGAATGAAGAATTTAATACGTCAGGAAGTGGTTGCCGGCAATTTCTAAGCCAGTCCATCATAAAACAATCATTTTTTTAGTGAATTATCATTCTCTGTATTGACAAAACGCTTCCGAAAGGCGAGATCGTTACAAGCTGTGGAAAAGCGCTGCTCAGACACGGCTATCGGCTGAAGATTTTTAACACGATCGATTTTCACAAATCCATGCACTACAACCCTTTTGCCTATATCCACAGTGATAAGGACATCCTGAAGATGGTCAACGCGCTGATCGCAAATACAAAGGGCGAAGGAAAGACTGGTGAGGATTTCTGGGTGAAGGCGGAAACTCTTCTTTACTGTGCACTCATTGGGTATATCCATTATGAAGCCCTGCCGGAGGAACAGAACTTTTCAACACTTCTGGAGATGCTGGACTGCATGGAAGTCAGGGAAGACGACGAGGATTTCAAAAATCCGGTAGATATCATGTTTGATACGCTGGCGGAAAGGGCTCCGAAACACTTCGCGGTAAGACAGTATAAAAAATACAAACTGGCTGCGGGAAAGACTGCGAAATCGATTCTCATTTCCTGCGGCGCGAGGCTGGCACCGTTTGACATCTCAGAGCTTCGGGAGATCACATCGTATGACGACCTTGAACTGGATACGCTCGGTGACAGGAAGACGGCACTGTTTCTGATCATGTCGGATACAGACAGCACCTTCAACTTCCTGATCTCCATGATCTACACGCAGATGTTCAATCTTCTCTGCGAAAAGGCGGACAACGTGTACAAGGGACGGCTGCCGGTGCATGTAAGGTGCCTGATCGATGAAGCGGCCAATATCGGGCAGATCCCGAATCTGGAAAAGCTGGTGGCGACGATCCGCAGCCGTGAGATCTCCGCCTGTTTGGTGCTGCAGACGCAGAGCCAGCTGAAGGCGATCTATAAAGATCATGCGGATACGATCATCGGCAACATGGATTCGAGGATCTTTCTCGGCGGCAGTGAACCGACGACACTGAAGGAACTGAACACAGCGCTCGGTAAAGAGACGATCGATCTGTACAACACCGGTGAGAACCGTGGCAGGGAGGAATCGCACAGCCTGAACTACCAGAAGACAGGGAAGGATCTCATGAGTATCGATGAGCTTTCGGTTATGGACAACAGCAAATGCATCCTGCAGCTTCGGGGCGTCCGTCCGTTTCTGTCTGACAAATATGATATTACACAGCATCCGAACTACAGGGAGACCTCTGATTATGATGAAAGAAACTATCTGGATATCGGGAAGTATCTGCAGCACCGGCTGAAACTGAAACCGAATGATGAATATCTGGTCATTGAACCGGAGAAAGAAGGATTTGAATGAACGAAGAAAGAATGAATGAAGACTATGCAACAGAAAATGGCAGCGGATCCGAGGCGGTGGTGGAAGCTCCGGAAGAAAAGAGCATTGAAGCGCCGGCAGGAAGCACAGATGGCAGTCGGAACTTTCCTGAAATTACGATCAAGTTCGGAAAAGGTCTCTGCGGTGACCCGTTCACCGCAAAGGATGGGAAGGCGTATGTGGAGATCAAGATTCCCAACGTGGATCCGGGCGATCACAGACCCTGGGAATCCTTTATTCTCCCTGCAAAGCGTGTTCATGAGAACAAGTTTGGCAAGGGACTGTGGGCAAAAATTCCTGAGAACGGAAGTACGACCTTAAGCCGGCCGCAGTATCAGGGAAAAAATGAGCAGGGTGTGCCGGTCTGGCACTATGAGAAACGGAATGTGACCAATCAGGAACTGAAGGCGCTGGTTGAATCCTACAAGACAAAAAATCGCAGCAGAGAATCTGTGACCGGAAGCCTGAAAAAAGGGAAAGAAATCGCGGAGAAGGAAGCAGAAGCAAAGAGCGATGAATTTCACAAAGTGATCGGGGATGAGCTTCCCTTCCGCTGATAAGGAGAAAGCGTTTAATGAATAAGTTGACTTTGCAGAGGACCACAGTAACCGTGGCCCTCTGTTTTTCTGAAAAAACAAGCGGCCTGAGACGCTGCAGATATCCGCCGGATTTCCATAAATCTTTGAAGTCACAGATTGTGACATCAAACATGGAACGATGCGGAAGACAGGATATGTCACCTGTTTTACAGGACTGTTTTTACGGAACTCAGATAACCACGGTTTCCAATGGATAACCGGTATTTAAAGAAAGAGAGGATCAGAGTAACCGGAAAAGTTCCGACAGAATTCGCCATAGGCCGTCAGGCCGCATAAACACTGGACTACCGTGGTTTTGTCGATGATTCCGGGAAATCGACAAAACGGAGAAGAAACAAAACTATTTTGTCGATTTTGAAGGAAAAGAGTTTTGTCGATTATGAGTTTGGCAGGGGATATCAGTTAGACTACCCATGTGCCTCAGGAGAGGCGGAAAGGAGGAACAAACATGGGTGATCTAATGGAGATGAACCCGCCTGAGCAGGATCAGCGGTACGCTGTTTATTCTGTCAGGAACACGGCGGAGGATGGGCTGATCTACACGCGCTCCTTCATTGTGATCAAGAACGGTTACGGGGTGATCGTTCGTTTTACGCGGCTTCAGGAGTATGCGGGGGTGTACGTAAATGGGACATACCGGCCGCTCACATCGAATCCGGAGGCAAAGCTGTACTTCATATGCGGCATGCTGAATTACTGCCTGGTGGATCATGGTGCAAGGTTTGGGATCCGCCATGTGTTCAGCATCACCAGGGAGATGCTGGCAGAGTACTTTGACCATTACGCAATGGAGCAGCTCCCGGACGGACCCCACCACAGCCGCCAGAGCGTGGAACGGTGTATTTCAACCGTGACAGCGTTCATGGCAAAGCTGTCATCGAAGTATGGCGGATTCATGAAGGTCAGAAAAGCAGATCTTTATACGGAAAGAACGGTGGTGTCCAGGAAAGGAAAAATGGTGAAGCGGCCTATCCCGGCGTTCCAGACGACCGGCATTGAAGACCATGACGGGACGTTCCGGGACATTCCGACAAAGGCGGTGGAGATTCTGCTCCCGATGGCATTCCGCTATGCCAAGGATATCGCGTTTGGCCTGTGCCTTCAGGCGTTTGCGGGGCTTCGTGCCGGGGAAGTATGCAATGTACGGCAGGAAACCAGCCCGCTCGGCCCTGGCATCCGGTTTGTTGAAGTGGATGGAAACGTCCGTGAGGTATCGATCGACCTCCGCCGGGAGCTCGCACTGCGCAGTGACGGCGCAGAGGTCGGGGAGATTAAGAAGGAGCGGGTGCAGCGTGTCTATCCTGCTTTCCGGGAAGCCTTCTGCAGGGCTTACGAACTTCATAAGGAGTACCTGCGGGGCGTGGAATTCGAAAAGGAATACGCCCCGATGTTTGTAAACAGCCGGGGGAAGGCGATGTCGTATGAAAGCTACCGGAAAAAGTTCAAGAGCCTTGTCAATGACCACCTGCGCCCGGCGTTGCTTGCAAGCGAGGATCCGGAGCTGCGTATCTACGGGCAGCTGCTCTGTGAGAACAGCCTGGGGACTCATTGCCTGCGGCACTGGTTCACAGTCCAGCTGGTCCTGCGCGGCGAAGATATCGGAAGCATCCAGTCCTTCCGCGGGGACAGGAACCCGGAAACGGCGTTCCTGTATCTCCAGAACAAGGGGGATCTTAACCGGGAACTGAAAGAAAGCAATGAAAAGCTGGTACAGCTTCTCATGGAGATCGGGGGTGAGGCTGATGTGTGAAGCTTTCTTTGCGGATGTAAAGACGATGGCGTCGGAAACAGGCTCCCTGTATAACGGCAGCCATGTCACGGACAGGGACGCCCTGCTCTGCTTCCTCGACAGCAACGGGTGGTTTGGCATGGATCCGGAAAAACCGCTGAAGGAGGCCGTGATGGCGGAAGGCAGGATCCGTTTATGGCTTCAGGCGTATAAGAGAACCGGGGAGGAAAAGACAGGAATGCTGCTGGGAGCCTTCCGGGAAAAGTATCCGGATACGGCACGCCGGCTGTCGGATTTTTTCGCGGAGAGGGGGAAGGAAAGTTATGCACAGGGATGGAAGTTCCTGGATTTCCTGCTCGCCGGCATTGACCGGGAGATTGCCCTGTATCCGGAGGAAGACCTCAGGGAACTGGTTGAAGCGGCCAACAGGAGCCTTTCGCTGGCCGATATGAAACTGCTGGCGGCTTTTCTCAAAAGCGGTGGCAGAAAAAGCCTGTCCTCATGGGAATACGAGTTTAAAAGCAGGCAGATCATAAAGGCGGACATCTCTTCCTACCCGCTCATGGACTTCAGCGTCATGGCATACACGATTTTCAACCCGGAAGCATGGGAGAAGGAGAAGTTAGTGGAGAAGGCGGCCGGGAACCGCAGATATGCAGACCTCTGGCTGTTTATGGCGCTGCACTTTGTCAGCGGGATCCGTACAACGGATATGAAACGTCTCCCGGTTCCTGCCCTCCCGTATCCGCCTGATGAGATGAGGCAGATGATCCTTGAGAAAAAAGCAGAGCCTGCAACGCTGCGCGGGATCGCGCAGGAAGTGCAATTCCGGCAGGAAATGCTGTCACGTAAACCGCATAAAGTACGGCGGCGCGGGATGGTTGCTGATATAAAGTTCTTCATCCCGGAGAGTCTCCTGGAACCCATGGGGCTGATCATAGCGCTGTCCGTGTCATTCAGGGAAGACGGAGACCCGTTTGTACGGACAGGATGTGAACTGCAGGACATCCACCGGTTCTTTGGGGAAAGATTTGCCGCGGCGGTCGGGAAAAGGAAGCGGTTTTCTTCGCGGCGGGCGAATAAAGCGTACCTCCAGGGGATCGAATGGCTGGCAGATGACCGACCGGGAAGGCCGAAGGGATATATGATGGCGGCCCTGGCAAGGAGCCATAAAGGAGGGATCGGCACCCTGCCCGAAATCACGGATGTATATCTGAAGGACGCGAACTTCACAGGATACAGCCCGGAATTCATCCTCAGGGAGATGTTCGAAAGGGGGATTTTCGGGTTCATCCCCGCGATACTTCTGGAGATGTACCAGGGGGAAGCGTACAGGGAGCTTGGCGTAAGCGGCCAGACAGAGCTGATACGCGCTGTCGGGCTGTCCGCATGGCAGATCGAAAAGATTACTTCCGCCGTTTCCGCCTCTTTTAAAAAGGCAGAGGAGGTTGTGGAGGGGCTGTTCCGCAAAGGGGACAGGGAAATCCTGGCACAGTCACTGCAGAAGATCGCAGCCGGGGCTGCCCCGGGCAAACAGGAAGGGATGTCCTGTGTCCGGGCGGCGGCCGGTTATCCCTGCGACCGTGCCGCGAGGAGCTGCTGCATCGGCTGCGGCTGTGAAATCTATACGAAGTCAGCCACGCACCTCCTGGTAAGGGAATACGTCAGGATGAATGGGGAAAGGCTGTCTAAAACGGGCGCAGAGGCAGAAAAAAGCAGGATGATCCTGGAACATACGGTTGTTCCTGCGATCCTCCAGGTGATCAGCAGCATCCCGGAGCTGTACCCGGAGGCGGACATGGAAATGATACGGGACATGGTGGAAGGAGGGATCCGGGATGCAGATCGTATTGGATACTGAGGCAAGGGCAGACTATGTAAGGTACCGCCCGGTGACATGCCTCGATGCAAAGACACGCGAGAAGGCGGAAAACATCTTTGAGGATTACCGCAGCCGCGGCGTGATCACCGGCAGTTATTCGGATGATGCCTGGCAGGCCACGAACGAGATTGCCCGGACCACATATGATTTCAGGTTTAATGAGCTGATGTTCCGGAACTGCTGCGAACCCTGGGTCGGCTGCACGGCGGCATGCTATGGCGAGTGCCTGAGGGCATATGTCGTTTTCCTGATGGGGAAGTATACGCTCCCTTTTATCAGGGAAGTGCTGAAAGAATTGAAAGCATTGGCGGAAATGGATGCGGAGGAGGCTTTATGCCGGCCGGATGATGAAATGAAACCCCATGCAGCCGGCTTCCTGTCTATCCTGCCGGAAAGCAACGACATCCGGGACTATGTCATGGAGATGCTGGAGGAAGAACCTAGGAAAAAGAAGAAAAAGGAGCACAGGGAACTGGCGGATTTCCGGTATTTCCTGCGTTTCGACAAGTCCCTTCAGGAGTATTGGGAGTACGCAGACGACAGGAAAAAGGAGTTTTATTTCCCGGTGTACTTCTGGTGGAAGCTGACATGCGTGCTGCCGCTGCGGGCGACCGAATTCCTTGTCACGCCCAGGACCTGCGTTTCCATGAAGGAAGGCAGGTACACGATCACAATCCGGCGGACACGCCTGAAAAAAGGAATCCGCCGGATCGCATACCGGCTGGATGAGGATTATGAGCCGAAAACCTATGAGATCCCGGAAGAACTGTACCGTCAGATCCGGTGGTATCAGGAAGTGACGAAGGATAAGGTCCTTCCCGCAATCGGTACGCTCCTTGTCCCGGATCGGGAAACACCGTCCGGATATTTCACATACACCCAGATGCGGCGGAGGCTGATGAAGTTTTGCGGCGAGGTTTTCGGTGACGAGGCATACCCGGTACATCCGGGGGATACACGGCACCTTGCGATGATCAACCTGATGCTGTCAGGCGGATCCCCTGTGATCTGCAGGGAACTGGCCGGACATGAAGACCTGGATATCAGCTCCAACTATTATGCGAACATGTCCGCTGTCGTGGAAAGCAGCGTCCTGGAAATGTACCATGGCGGCTACAGCGGTACGTCAATGGAGGGATCGTTCCTGATCCCGGCGGCCGATCCGGCGGGCGGAGCCCGTATGGGGAAGGGCTGGTGCATGTACCCGGGGATAGAAGACGGTGACATGACGGGATGCCTGGACAGCTATTCCATTGACGGTACGCTGGGGAACTGCAGGGACTGCCGGTATTACAAGCCGGATGAACCGGGGATCCGCATGGATCTTGAGATGAAGGCGAAACAGAAGGTGGATGCCGATGCGGCTTATCTGTTCCGGATGATCGAGCAGGTAAGGAAAAGCCTTGGATATACGGAAACCATACAGGAAGCGATGCTGCGGCTGCAGGCGAGCGCGGGACGATACAGGGCGCTGCTGGCAGGCCATTATGAGGAGGAAGTGTGATGGGAAGACCAAGGAAACTGGAGCCGTCAGTGCTGGTGGCACTGGTGGATGGCTACTATGAAGAGAAGGCGGCGGGTAACGCGGCAAAAATCCGGTTCAGCAGCCTGGAAGCCTACGCGGAGGAAAAGGGGTATACCGTGAAATCGTATGATTTCAGCCGGTGCCGGGAAGCCGTGGTGCGTATTGAAGAACTGAAAAACTCTGAAGAGATGCGCAGGGAGGAAACCCTAGCGGCGGCGTATAAAAGCCTTGATGTCGAAGGACTCCTCAAACAG
This sequence comes from Bilifractor sp. LCP19S3_H10, assembly GCF_052119185.1. Taxonomy (NCBI): domain Bacteria; kingdom Bacillati; phylum Bacillota; class Clostridia; order Lachnospirales; family Lachnospiraceae; genus Bilifractor; species Bilifractor sp. LCP19S3_H10. Next base: position 94,091 of record NZ_JBQKFT010000007.1, on the reverse strand, counting down.
TGCACCACCGTGGAGGCACTGAAGGAGACCCTGATCAGGATGGATGGTTATTGGAAACGGACATATATGGAAGCGTCAGCGCTGATAACACGGGATCGGGCGTTCATGCAGGAAAAGGGAAAACTGGATGGGAAGATCCGTTCCCTGAAAGAAGAAAACGCCCGCCTTCAGGAAAACGGGAAAGAAATGCTGAAGGAAAACACTGCCCTGAAACGGGAGAACGTATATCTCAGGAGGATGCTCCGCACCTACCTGTATCCGGGAATCGCGAACCAGATCCTTAAGGAAAGCGGGCTTCCTGTCGAAGGGGAGAATGCAGTCAAGCCGGAAAAGTTCGGGGAACTGATTGAAGGAAAAAAACCGGATGCGTTCCGGGGACGGCAGAAAACGCCTGCCCCGGTGTTGTCGTGGCAGGAACGACTTCAGAAGGAACTGGAAAGGCAGGTGTCGCAGGATGGAAACCCCTGACATGGATTCAGGAAAAAAAGACCTGGCTTCCCTGTATCCGGAAATCGCTGCACAGTGGGATCCGGAGAAAAACGGGGACCTCTCACCGGAACAGGTCCTTCCGGGTTCCGGTAAGAGGATCTACTGGATATGTGAAGCCGGCCATAGCTGGCAGACGGCAGTCTATCACCGGACAGAGGGGCATGGGTGTCCCATATGCAGTGCCAGAGAGGCCGCGTTAAAACGGGGGATGAATGATCTTCTTACAGTAAGTCCTGAACTGGCAGCCCAGTGGCACGGAACGAAAAACGGGGCTCTTGGACCGGCTGACGTGACAAGCCATTCCGGGAGGAAAGTATGGTGGCAGTGCGGTAAGGGGCATGAGTGGGCGGCTTCGGTGAATGGCCGGCAGAAAGGACGGGGTTGTCCTTATTGTGCGGGGAACCGAATCCTTCTGGGTTATAACGACCTGGTGTCGATAAACGCACCGTTTCTTTCGGAGTGGGATTATGAAAAAAACGGGGAGCTCAGGCCGGAAATCTTCGGCCGTGGCAGCACCCGGAAAGTCTGGTGGAAATGCAGTGAAGGGCACAGCTGGAAAGCCGCCGTTTACAGCCGTACTTCGGGGAGTGGCTGCCCGTATTGCGCCGGGAATATCGTGGAACCAGGTGTAAATGATATCAGAAGCCGTGTGCCGGAATGGCTTTCCGAATGGGATTTCGAACGGAATGATACAGATCCCGGAGAAACGGCTGTGACAAGCGCTAAGAAAGTGTGGTGGAAATGCGTGAAGGGGCATGCGTATCTTTCCAGCCCGTCCTGCAGGATCCGCGGCCATGGCTGTGTATACTGTGCCGGAAAAGAGATTCTGCTGGGATTCAACGACTTTGCCTCCGGGTATCCGGAACTTCTTGAAGAATGGGATTATCGGAAAAACCGTGTTTACCCGTCAGAGATCACAAGGTTTACGCACAGTCGGGTCTGGTGGATCGACGCGAAGGGACATGAATGGATGGCTTCTGTGGCGAACAGAGCCGCCGGGAACGGCTGCCCGTACTGTGCCGGACGTAAGGTCCTTGGTGGCTTCAACGACCTGGCAGGCTGTTATCCGGAAATCGCCCTTGAATGGGACGATGAGAAAAACGGAAACCTCCGCCCGGCAGAGGTCACATCCAGTTCAAACAGACTTGTATGGTGGCGCTGCGGGGCAGGACATTCCTGGAGGGCGTCGGTGGCAGGCCGCACAGGCGGAAACGGCTGCCCTTACTGCGGAAACCGGAAGGTCTGGTCGGGGTTTAACGACCTTCTCTCATGCATGCCTGAAACTGCGCGTGAGTGGGACGTCCAGAAAAACGGCGGGTTGAAGCCGGATGAGGTTACGTTCCGCACTGGACGGCTGGTCTGGTGGAAGTGCGGAGAAGGTCATAGTTACCGTATGTCGGTTTATAGCAGATGGAAGGGAAAAGGCTGTCCTTATTGCGGCGGGACAAAGGTTTTGAGCGGTTTTAACGATCTCCGCACAGTAACACCATGGATCGCGGAGGAATGGGATGACGGGCGGAACGGAGATCTGAAGCCGGAAGATGTCTTTCCCTATACAAACCGGAAGGTCTGGTGGAAGTGTGAAAACGGGCATCATTGGAAAAGTACAGTAAACAGCCGACAGAAAGGCTCCGGCTGCCCGTATTGCCATGGAATACTCCCCAGGACACCGCACTTTATTTCGTAACAACTATATAAGCCCACTTTTGGAGCCATTTCCGAGATTCAGGGGATGGCTCTTTTTGATTGGAGGAACAGGTATGAGGATGAGAATACGCTCTCCCACTGATGCGCGGGAGAAATGAAAAACGACAAGCCCAAAAGACTTCACCACGAAAAACAAAGAAAGGAGAAGCCAAAATCGCAGTAAAGCAGGCCGACAAAAAACGGCTTGTTTTTCTTTTGGGTTTTGTCGGAAAACAGCAAATCTACAAAAAACAGCAAATCTGCGATTTTGGTTACATTTATTATGAGCTTTTTTTCAACAGCAGTAACTACGTTACAGACGATCGTCATCGCACTCGGCGCGGGCCTCGGCATCTGGGGCGGCATCAACCTGATGGAAGGTTACGGAAATGATAATCCCGGCGCGAATGCTCATGTACGGTAAGGAAGCAAGCAACCGAAAACAAGAGATAGACCGCCAGCACTACACTATTCCGAACCAAAGACCAAAAGATAAGCATTGTGGGAAAATCTAAACTTTTGGATTTTCCTACAATGCCAACTACGGCGGAATCCCTCCCACTCCTTATATCTTTCTGTATACATTGAATTTGTATTTAGTAAAATGCAGACAACACCACGGATCGGCTTTTGGTTGGACAATTCCAACCAAACACCACAGCAGACAGCAGAAAACATTCTGAACGCTAGGAAGCCGGTATGATTGTTACATATAAGGGGAAGAAAAATTTCTTTTAGGTACTTGCTTTCCTAAAACTGATGTGATACAATGATTTAATCCAGAAAAGGAGTAAAAAATATGCGGCAAGGTATTCTTAAATAAAACTATAATCAAATAGTGGGAACAAAGGATTATGATAGCTCCTTTTGTAGGGGCTTAGTTTTTTGTACCCAATTTAAGAATACTTTTGCCTTATCAATTTTGACATATCCCCAAAAACAGCAATCACAAACAGGTGTATGCTGTATATGTGTATGTCCGCAACTTATAATCCCCAGTGGTAAAAGTATTTTACTGCTGGGGATTTTTATGCCCTTTGGGGCTGTAAAGGGAGGACAATCACATGAAAATAATCAATATTGGAATTCTTGCCCATGTAGACGCTGGAAAGACGACCTTGACGGAGAGCCTGCTATATGCCAGCGGAGCCATTTCAGAACCGGGGAGCGTCGAAAAAGGGACAACGAGGACGGACACCATGTTTTTGGAGCGGCAGCGTGGGATTACCATTCAAGCGGCAGTCACTTCCTTCCAGTGGCACAGATGTAAAGTTAACATTGTGGATACGCCCGGCCACATGGATTTTTTGGCGGAGGTGTACCGCTCTTTGGCTGTTTTAGATGGGGCCATCTTGGTGATCTCCGCTAAAGATGGCGTGCAGGCCCAGACCCGTATTCTGTTCCATGCCCTGCGGAAAATGAACATTCCCACCGTTATCTTTATCAACAAGATCGACCAGGCTGGCGTTGATTTGCAGAGCGTGGTTCAGTCTGTTCGGGATAAGCTCTCCGCCGATATTATCATCAAGCAGACGGTGTCGCTGTCCCCGGAAATAGTCCTGGAGGAAAATACCGACATAGAAGCATGGGATGCGGTCATCGAAAATAACGATGAATTATTGGAAAAGTATATCGCAGGAGAACCAATCAGCCGGGAAAAACTTGCGCGGGAGGAACAGCAGCGGGTTCAAGACGCCTCCCTGTTCCCAGTCTATCATGGCAGCGCCAAAAATGGCCTTGGCATTCAACCGTTGATGGATGCGGTGACAGGGCTGTTCCAACCGATTGGGGAACAGGGGGGCGCCGCCCTATGCGGCAGCGTTTTCAAGGTTGAGTACACCGATTGCGGCCAGCGGCGTGTCTATCTACGGTTATACAGCGGAACGCTGCGCCTGCGGGATACGGTGGCCCTGGCCGGGAGAGAAAAGCTGAAAATCACAGAGATGCGTATTCCATCCAAAGGGGAAATTGTTCGGACAGACACCGCTTATCAGGGTGAAATTGTTATCCTTCCCAGCGACAGCGTGAGGTTAAACGATGTATTAGGGGACCAAACCCGGCTCCCTCGTAAAAGGTGGCGCGAGGACCCCCTCCCCATGCTGCGGACGACGATTGCGCCGAAAACGGCAGCGCAAAGAGAACGGCTGCTGGACGCTCTTACGCAACTTGCGGATACTGACCCGCTTTTGCGTTGCGAAGTGGATTCCATCACCCATGAGATCATTCTTTCTTTTTTGGGCCGGGTGCAGTTGGAGGTTGTTTCCGCTTTGCTGTCGGAAAAATACAAGCTTGAAACAGTGGTAAAGGAACCCTCCGTCATTTATATGGAGCGGCCGCTCAAAGCAGCCAGCCACACCATCCATATCGAGGTGCCGCCCAACCCGTTTTGGGCATCCATAGGACTGTCTGTTACACCACTCTCGCTTGGCTCCGGTGTACAATACGAGAGCCGGGTTTCGCTGGGATACTTGAACCAGAGTTTTCAAAACGCTGTCAGGGATGGTATCCGTTACGGGCTGGAGCAGGGCTTGTTCGGCTGGAACGTAACGGACTGTAAGATTTGCTTTGAATACGGGCTTTATTACAGTCCGGTCAGCACGCCGGCGGACTTCCGCTCATTGGCCCCGATTGTATTGGAACAGGCATTGAAGGAATCGGGGACGCAGCTGCTGGAACCTTATCTCTCCTTCATCCTCTATGCGCCCCAGGAATACCTTTCCAGGGCTTATCATGATGCACCGAAATACTGTGCCACCATCGAAACGGCCCAGGTAAAAAAGGATGAAGTTGTCTTTACTGGCGAGATTCCCGCCCGCTGTATACAGGCATACCGTACTGATCTGGCCTTTTACACCAACGGGCGGAGCGTATGCCTTACAGAGCTGAAAGGATATCAGGCCGCTGTCGGTCAGCCGGTCATCCAGCCCCGCCGTCCAAACAGCCGCCTGGACAAGGTGCGCCATATGTTTCAGAAGGTAATGTAAAGATACATAATCGTCAAGACGGCAACAATCAGAAGTTATGGAGGGTAACAATGGAATATAGTAAGGAAGATTTAATGGAAGCAAAAAAGCAAATTTGGGGAGTGGGAGAGAACATGGGAACAGAGGAAAGTAAAAAAATCTGGGAGGAGAACGCACAATTTTGGGATAATGCAATGGGTGACGAATCTAATGAATTTCACAGAGAGGTAGTGCGTCCCAAAGTAACGGAACTTCTATCTCCTAATCCTGCGGATTACATTTTGGATATTGCGTGTGGCAATGGAAATTATTCTTCGTATCTTGCACAAAGAGGCGCTTCGGTTGTCGCTTTTGATTACAGCAAAAAAATGATAGAATTGGCTAAAAGACGGCAATCACAATATGCAAAACAAATTGAATTTTGTGTGGCGGATGCGACCGATAGAAAAAGTATATTAGAATTAAAAAGAAATCGAGCCTTTACGAAAGCAGTTTCTAATATGGCAATTATGGATATTACGGATATTGAACCACTTCTTATGGCTGTTTATGAACTGTTGCAGGAAAGCGGAATTTTTGTCTTTGCAACGCAACACCCTTGTTTTGTCACGTTGACTGAAAAATATATGACACCGCACAGTTACTATGATATAGCGATTGAAGGGCAACCGAAAGAGCAGATTTATTATCATCGTTCCATACAAGATATTTTTAACCTTTGTTTTAGAGCTGGATTTGTCATTGATGGATTTTATGAAGAATGTTTTAAAACCAACAAAGAAATTCCTATGGTAATGATAGTAAGGCTTAAGAAGGTAAAACGTGATAGCTTAAAATAAATTCAAGTTTGTCGGGTAAATAGCAAACCCAGCCGAGCCAGTCAACGGTCAAGATGAACGGCGCATATGCGCAGCCGTTGACAGCCCCGCCCGCCTTTGCTGGTAGGCAATCAAGGGGCGACAGCAAGAAGTGCCACCGCCCCGCACTATTATTCAGAAAGGGGAATTTCCATGACCGACCAGATAGCCTATCAAGAATATATCCAGCGCAGGTACAACGCCTTTTGCAAGACTGTTATCCGCTGTGCCGCCTTGGACAAGATTTTGAAGCTTAAACGGCAATGGGAACGGCAAGTTTCCCTTGACTATCTGATGAACGAGAAGTTTGTCCAGTTTGCCGCGTCGGAGCCGGACGAGGAATACCCATTTACCGTCTGCGGTCAGACCGTCCTGCTCTGCAACGCCGCCCTTGCCGACGCGATCTCTGTTTTGCCGGAGCAGACGCGGGAAGAAATCCTGCGCTATTACTTTCTGCGCCAGCCGCAGCGCGTGATCGGCGCGTGTATTGGCCGGTCACGCAGCACAGCGGGGCGGCATATCCAGCTTGCCTTGCAGCGGCTACGCGAAGAAATGGGGGTGAGCCGGTATGAGTAGACTTCTCCCCTATGAAACAATCCTCAAAGCCCGTGAGGGCGACCCAGAAGCCGTGAACGCTGTCCTGCTCCACTACGCCGGATATATCCGCTATTTCTCAAAAGTGAACGGGCAGGTCAACGCCGAGGTGGAGGACTATGTAAAGCAGCGGTTAATTGACTGTCAATTCAAGTTCCGGCTTGACGAACCACCGGACAAGTCATAAAAACTGAATACCAGCCGCCACCGACGCGGCCAGCGAAAGCAGTAAGTCTTGAAAAAGATTTACTGCTTTTTTTGTTGTCCGGCTCCGCTCCCGGCCATTTTGCCCCCTGCCGGTTGTAGTAGTAAGCGAGGAGGGAATTTTTCTGCCCTGGTGTTTGGCATTTGGAGCATTTACCCGTAGTAGAGGGCAAAGAGAAAGGATTTCTCCAACACCGGGTAGAAACCACTGCGTCCGGTGTCATTTTAGCGAAAGCGGGCAGGAATGCCCTTTACAGGATTAGTAGTAGCAGAAAAAGAGAAACAAACTTTTGTGGTTGCAGTTTTCCAAAAAAGTGGCGGACGGAAGTGAGAGAAAGTTTGCAGTCACGGAGAGCAAGTTTCTACCACGGTGCCAAAATCCGCAATTCTGCAGTTTTGCCCCTCGCGGGAAACTTGTTGGGGAGTGCCTTCCCCAAACCCTGCTCATGCGCCCTTACGGGCGAGAAAGGAGGTCACACCATGCGAAAGAAATACAACACGCCCCACCGCAGCCGCGTTGTGAAAACCCGGCTGTCCGAAGATGAGTATGCCGACTTCACAGCGCGGCTTGCGCCCTATGGTATCAGCCAGTCCGAATTTCTCCGGCAGGCGATACGGCGGGCGACCATACGCCCGGTTGTCCATGTGTCGTCGGTCAATGACGAGTTGCTTTCCGCTGTCGGGAAGCTGACAGCCGAGTACGGCAGGATCGGCGGCAACCTCAATCAGATTGCCCGGTATCTGAACGAATACGGCGTACCCTACAACACCCTTTCCGGCGAGGTACGCGCCGCCATATCCGACCTTGCCGTCCTCAAGTATGAAGTCCTCAAGAAAGTAGGTGACGCGGTTGGCAACACTCAAGCATATCAACTCTAAAAACGCCGACTACGGAGCCGCCGAGCAATATCTTCTCTTTGAGCATGACGAGTTTACCATGAAGCCCGTCCTTGATGAAACCGGCAGGCTTATCCCCCGCGAGGACTACCGGCTGTCCACGCTGAACTGCGACGGGGAGGATTTTGCCGTTGCGTGTATGCGGGCCAATCTCCGCTATCAGAAAAACCAGCGGCGGGAAGATGTGAAAAGCCACCACTACATCATCAGCTTTGACCCGCGGGACGGGCCGGACAACGGCCTGACCGTAGACCGGGCGCAGGCGTTGGGGGAACAATTCTGTAAAGAGCATTTTCCCGGCCACCAGGCCCTTGTCTGCACCCACCCGGACGGGCATAACCACAGCGGCAACATTCATGTGCATATCGTCATAAACAGCCTGCGGATTGAGGAAGTGCCGTTCCTGCCCTACATGGACAGGCCGGCCGATACGAAAGTCGGCTGCAAGCACCGATGTACCGACGCTGCCCTGCGCTACTTCAAATCCGAAGTCATGGAGATGTGCCACCGGGAGGGGCTTTATCAAATCGACCTCTTGAACGGCAGCAAGAACCGCGTCACCGACCGGGAGTATTGGGCGCAGAAAAAGGGACAGGCCGCGCTGGACAAGCAGAACGCCCCCATGATTGCCGATAGTATCACGCCCCGGCAGACCAAGTTTGAAACGAACAAGGAGAAGCTGCGGCAGACCCTACGGAAAGCCCTTGCCACCGCCGCCAGCTTTGACGAGTTTTCCTCTCTGTTGCTGCAGGAGGGTGTGACCGTCAAGGAGAGCCGGGGGCGGCTTTCCTACCTCACGCCGGACAGGACAAAGCCAATTACCGCCCGGAAGCTGGGCGACGATTTTGACCGCGCCGCTGTCTTTGCCGTTTTAGAGCAAAACGCCGCCAGAGCAGCCGAAGCGCCAGCCAGATCCCCCGATCCCCCACGCACCATAAAAGACCGCTTGCAGGTTGCCAGAGCCGAGATAGCCGCCCCGAAACAGGACGGAGTGCAGCGGCTTGTGGACATTGAGCAGAAAATGGCCGAGGGCAAAGGCCGGGGCTATGAACGCTGGGCGAAGATACACAATCTGAAGCAGGCCGCCAAAACGCTGTCCGTCTACCAGCAATACGGCTTTACTTCCCCGGAGCAGTTAGAAGCCGCCGTTGACACCGCCTATCAGAAAATGCGCCAGACCAGCGGCGAACTGAAAGCACTGGAAACGAAGCTGCAAGGGAAAAAGAAGTTGCAGCGGCAGGTGTTGGCCTACGCCCAGACCAAGGCCGCCCGCGACGGGCTGCGGGCACAGAAATCCGAGAAAGCCCGCGCCGCATACCGGCAGGCCCATGAGAGCGATTTTATCATAGCCGACGCAGCAGCCCGGTATTTCAAGGCGCATGGCATTACCAAGCTGCCCGCCCGGAAAGCGTTGCAGGCCGAGATCGAGCAGCTTATCTCCGAGAAAGACGGCCTGTATAACACCTATCACGAACAGAAACAGCGGTTCAAGGAGTTGCAGACCGTCAAGCGGAACATCGACCAGATTTTGCGCCGGGACGAGCCGCACCGCAGAAAGGAGCAGAGCCATGAGCGATAACCTGCCCCACATGGACTACCGCCAGCACCGGCGGGCGCGGCGGCTGGTACATGAGTGCTGTAACTACGATGAGGGGAACTGCCTGCTATTGGACGACGGGGAGCCTTGCGTGTGCGTCCAGAGCATTTCCTTTTCCCTCATGTGCCACTGGTTCCGTGTGGCTGTCCTGCCCCTTGACGGGGAGCTGGCCGCAGCCCTCTTGTGCCGGGGAAGCCGGAAACGGTGTGCCGTCTGCGGGGCGGCCTTTGTCCCCAAATCCAACCGGGGAAAATACTGCCCCGACTGCGCCGGGCGCATGAAGAAAATCAAAGCCGCCGAGAGAAAGCGGAAACAAAGGCAGAGATGTCACGCTTTAGAGCCTTTCAAACCCGCATAAATCAAGGCTTTTTTCGTGGGTGTCAAAGGGTACGCGATACATTTATCCTTTTCCCCCGGAAACGGCGTTTTAATGCGTGACAATACGCCAAAATCAACCCGAACACAGGGAGGTGATCCTATCGCTGATTATATCAGGGCAGACACGCGGCTGCCCGCCTATCTGCCGTATCCCCGTTTCCTGCTGAAAATGGAGATTTCACAGACCGCCAAGCTGCTGTATTCGCTGCTGTTAGACCGTTCCACCCTCTCCCAGAAAAACAAGTGGCTGGACGACGAGGGCAGGATTTATATTATCTATCCCATCGCGGAGATAGCAGAAATACTGGATAAAGGCAGCACCACCATCAAGGGGGCGCTTAATGAACTGGACACGGCGGGGCTGTTGGAACGGGAACGGGGCGGCTTCTCCGCACCGAACCGGCTTTATGTCAAAGTACCGCCAGTGCCACAGGTACAGTTTTCAGACCAACTGATGGCCGGAAGTCCGCCCCTCATAGAGCCGGAAAACCGTCCTACTGATGGTCAGAAAACCGACCTTATGATGGTCGGAAAACCGTCCCCTAACCAAACTACTATAAACAACCTTACAGAGAGCCAAACAAAGGGAGTGAGTGGGGGGCCGTCCGCGCCCTATGGCCGATATGGAAATATTTTTCTGTCACAGACCGAATACGACGAGTTGCAGGCAGAGTACCCTGACAGGCTGGAACGGTTCATCGAGGAAATGAGCCGCTACCTTGCCGCCAACGGGAAAAGCTACCAGAACTATGCCGCCGCCCTGCGGATATGGGCGGGGAACGACAAAAAGGAAGCCCCTAAAAAGGGCATACCAGACTACTCATGCAAGGAGGGCGAGAGTTTATGAAGAATGAAATCAACGCGGTTTTGGAGAATATGACGACCACCATCCCGGAGCCGGAGGACTACACCGGCGAGGACGGTTTACTGTACTGCGGCAAGTGCCGCAAGCCGAAAGAAGCCTATTTTGCGCCGGATAAGGCCGCTATCTTCGGGCGCGACCGCCACCCGGCAGAGTGCGACTGCCAGAGAACCGCCCGCGAGGAACGGGAAGCCGCCGAAAAGCGGCGCAGACACCTTGACACCGTGGAAGAACTGAAACGCCGGGGCTTTACCGACCCCACCATGCGGGACTGGACTTTCGAGAACGACAACGGCAGGAACCCGCAGACCGGGCTTGCCCGCCGGTATGTGGAGCATTGGGAAGATATGCGGACAGACAATATCGGCTGCCTGTTCTGGGGCGGCGTAGGCACCGGCAAAAGCTACCTTGCAGGCTGTATCGCAAACGCCCTCATGGAGAAAGAAATCCCCGTCCGCATGACGAACTTTGCTCTTATCCTCAATGACCTTGCCGCCAGCTTTGAGGGGCGCAACGAGTACATTTCCCGCCTTTGTCGTTATCCGCTGCTGATCCTTGACGACTTCGGCATGGAACGCGGGACGGAATACGGGCTGGAACAGGTGTTCAATGTGATTGACAGCCGTTACCGCAGCGGCAAGCCGCTGATCGTCACGACCAACCTTACGCTGGACGACCTGCACAACCCGGAGGACACCGCCCATTCCCGGATTTATGACCGCCTGCTTTCCATGTGCGTCCCGGTACGCTTTACCGGCGACAACTTCCGGCAGGAAACCGCCAAGCGGAAAATGGAGAGCATGAAGAAACTGATTACCGACTGAAAGGAGTATTGCCTATGGCAGATAACAAGCAGCACGACACCCGCACCACCCGCCGCCCTGACTGTGTGACGGAAATCCGCATGGGCAATTCCGTCCTTGTCGTGTCCGGCTATTTCAAGAAAGACACCACAACCACAGCCGCCGACAAAATGGCGCGGGTACTGGAAGCGGAAGCCGCTGCTACACAGGAGCCGACTTATCCGGCGTGAACCGGGGCATGGAAAAGCGGCCATGCCAGGGAGCATGACCGCTGGAACGAAAATCGGAAGTGCTTTAGCAATTCTTAATCTCATTCTCTATAAAATAATTTGCAATTTCAAAGGCTTTTATTCTTCTCTTTGCCAATGTGATTTGTGATTTATAACGCTCGGAATTATCCTTTGATTCAAATGTTTTTACTGTTTCTCTTAGCTTGTGCAGAGTTGAATCAATTTGCCTTTTGGCCGCGGTTAATTCATCTATTGTATACTTCATGTTTTCTCCTTTAACTTCTGATTTTTTTGTTAAATCAGAGTATACCACGGAGTTATGAACTTTTCTACTGCAAATATGGGACGACAACCCATACCATAAAAATCGGAAAATTGAAAAGCTGTAAAGAAGCAAATTTAACGCTTTTGCCGCTGTACAGCCCCCGCCGTTCCGTGGTACAATGAAACCACGGAATAGTGGGGCTGGCTGTCGGAAACGGAGGATTTTATGTTAAGACAAGCCACCCAAAACCTCATTACCGCCCTTTATCCGAGATTGTCCCACGAGGATGAATTGCAAGGCGAGAGTAATTCCATATCGAACCAAAAAAGGATACTCGAAACCTACGCAAAACAGAACGGCTTTACCAATCTGCGCTGGTACACCGACGACGGTTTTTCCGGCGCGAACTTCCAGCGGCCCGGATTTCAAGCCATGCTTGCGGACATTGAAGCCGGGAAAGTGGGTACGGTCATCGTCAAGGACATGAGCCGGTTAGGGCGAAACTACTTGCAGGTAGGGTTTTACACGGAAATGCTGTTCCCTCAAAAGGGTGTGCGTTTTATCGCTGTCAACGATAATGTGGACAGTGCCAGCGAGGGCATGGACAACGATTTTACCCCGCTGCGAAATCTGTTCAATGAATGGCTGGTGAGAGATACGAGCAAGAAAATCAAGGCAGTGAAAAAGTCAAAAGGCATGAGCGGCAAGCCTGTTACCAGCAAGCCGGTTTACGGCTATGTGATGGACGAGGACGAGAATTTTATTATAGACGAGGAAGCCGCCCCGGTGGTGCAGCAGATTTACCAGCTTTGCCTTGCCGGGAACGGCCCGACCAAGATTGCCCGTATGCTGACGGAGCAGCAAATCCCCACGCCGGGGACGCTGGAATATCAGCGGACAGGCAGCACCCGCCGTTATCACCCAGGCTATGAGTGCAAATGGGCGACCAACACCGTCGTTCATATCCTCGAAAACCGAGAGTACACCGGATGTCTGGTGAACTTCAAAACGGAAAAGCCTTCTTATAAGGTCAAGCACAGCATAGAGAACCCCGTCGAGAAGCAGGCCATTTTCGAGAACCACCATGAGCCGATCATCGACAAGGAAACATGGGAACGGGTGCAGGAGTTACGCAAACAGCGCAAACGCCCGAACCGCTACGATGAAGTGGGGCTGTTCTCCGGGATTTTGTTCTGCGCCGACTGCGGCCATGTGCTGTATCAGCAGCGGTATCAGAACAAAGACCGCAAACAGGACTGCTACATCTGCGGCAGCTACAAGAAGCGCACCCGCAACTGTACGGCGCACTTTATCCGCACCGATCTGTTGACCGCTGGTGTCCTGGCAAATCTCCGGCAAGTGACCGAATACGCAGCCAAGCATGAGAGCCGGTTTGTGAAACTACTTGTCCAGCAGAACGAGATCGGCGGCAAGCGAAAGACCGCCGCAGCCATCAAGCAGCTTGAACAGGCGCAGGAACGCATTTCTGAAATCAGCCGCATTATCAAGCGGCTGTATGAGGACAATGTAAACGGCAAAATCAGCGATGAGCGTTTCATGGAACTGTCGGCTGACTACGAAGCCGAGCAAGCGGAGCTGAAAAAGAGAGCCGCCGCCCTGCAAGCCGAACTGGACAAGTCACAGGCAGCTACCGTCAACGCCGAGAAATTTATGGGCATTGTCCGCAAGCACCTTGCCTTTGAAGAACTGACCCCCACTCTCTTGCGGGAAATGATCGAGAAAATTGTGGTGCATGAGTGCAGCTATGATGAGAACGGCACCCGCAGGCAGGACATTGAGATTTATTACAGCTTTGTCGGCAAGATTGACTTGCCCGAATAACCGCCCGACCTATCCGACACAATGGCCAAGTGTCGGATAGGAACGGCAAAATTTTTTGCACTTCTATTGCTTCTTTATCACACATAAGCAAAGTCCCAGGGCATGAAACAGCTGATCGCCGGCGGCGGTGTCGCATTCATCGGGATCACCCTTGTGCCTCTGCTGTCTTCCCTGTTCCCCGCCTGAGGAAGGGAGGGGTGCATAAATGCTGTGGGATTCAATAGCAGAAGGAATTACAAACTGGATCAAAGGGATCCTGATCAGCGCGATCGAGAGCAGCATGCAGAGTCTTTTCTCTTCCGTGAGCACCCAGGCAGGAACGGCGGCTGCCGTGATCGGGCAGTCGCCGTCGGATGCCATGGGCGGAAGTGTGCTGACATTGATACAGAACATCTCGGAGACCGTCATCATGCCGATCGCCGGGATCATTCTTACGTTTGTGGCGTGTTATGAGCTGATCACGATGGTCACGGAGCATAACAATCTCGCAAACCTGGACACATGGATCTTTTTCAAATGGGTCTTCAAGACAGCTGCGGCAGCGCTGATCATTTCCAATACGTTCAATATCGTCATGGGAGTCTTCGATGTTTCACAGTATGTGATCGGGCAGGCTTCCGGTGTGATCTCGACAGAAACGTCGGTATCGTCTATCGACATGGACGCGCTCGATGCGTCGCTGCAGGCCATGGATGTCGGGCCGCTTCTCGGCATGCTGATCACGGCACAGCTCATGCAGCTGATCATGCCGATCATATCCGTCGTTATCACGGTCATCATATACGCGAGGATGATACAGATCTACCTCATGGTGTCGCTTGCGCCAGTGCCGATGGCGACGTTCGGCAGCCATGAGATCTCGCATGTGGGCAAGAACTTTGTCCGGTCGCTTCTGGCGCTTGCTTTTCAGGGCTTTCTGATGCTCGTCTGCATCGGGATCTATGCCATGCTCCTGAAAAATATGACGGTTTCCGATGACATCATCGGCTATGCCTGGGGCGTGATCGGATATTCGTTCCTTCTGATCGTGACGCTGATTGAAACAGGATCCATATCAAAGAGTATTTTTGATGCTCATTAAGGAGGGTGAGGAAAATAAATGGCAGCATATGTACCGGTTCCGCGGGATCTCTCCCGCGTGAAGGAAAAAGTGTTTCTCAACCTGACGAGGCGGCAGACACTGTGCTTCGGGGCGGCGATCCTGATCGGACTGCCGCTCTTTTTTCTTGTGAAGAAGACGGGAAATATATCGCTGGCTTCGCTCGTCATGATCCTGGTGATGATCCCGTTTTTCCTGCTCGGCATGTACGAGAGAAACGGGCAGCCGTTCGAGGTGTTTCTGAAGCAGTATATCGAGTTCGCGTTCATCAGGTCGAAGAAGCGTCTGTACAAGACGGATAACTATTACAGGATACTGGCCCGGGAAGACTGGGCGGAAAAGGAGGTAGACCACATTGTCTCTGTTTCACAG
Organism: Bilifractor sp. LCP19S3_H10; assembly: GCF_052119185.1. Classification (NCBI taxonomy): domain Bacteria; kingdom Bacillati; phylum Bacillota; class Clostridia; order Lachnospirales; family Lachnospiraceae; genus Bilifractor; species Bilifractor sp. LCP19S3_H10. Next base: position 78,953 of record NZ_JBQKFT010000007.1, on the reverse strand, counting down.
AAAAGAAAAGGAAAGACAGATAAAAATTCCTGAAGGGCTTACCCGTTCCGAGAGAAAACGGGTGAAAAAGATCGTCACGGCGGCGCGGGGAGGCGACGGAAAGCCGAACACGGCGCAGCGGTCGATCCCGTTTGAGCGCATGTTCCGGGACGGGATGTGCCGGGTAAGGAAGGGATACTACACAAAGACCATTCAGTACGAGGATATCAATTACGAGCTTGCGACAAAGGAAGATCAGGAAGCGATCTTCGAGGACTGGTGCGGATTCCTGAATTTTTTCGACAGCTCCGTCCATTTTGAATTTTCCTTCCTGAACACGACGATCGACAGGGATGAATTCCAGAAACGGATCCTGATCCCGCCGGCCGGCGATGACTTTGATGCCCTCCGGAAGGAGTACAGTCAGATGCTTCTCCATCAGTACGCACAGGGAAACAACGGGCTGATGAAGACCAAGTATCTGACCTTCGGCATCTATGCGGATTCCGTGAAACAGGCGGCGCCGCGGCTGGCCCATATCCAGACGGATATCATCAACAACTTCCGGCAGATCGGCGTGTATGCCTATCCGCTGGACGGGAAAGAGCGGCTGAAAATGATGCACCAGGTCTTTCACATCGGAGATCTGGAGCGGTTTACCTTCAGCTGGGACTGGCTTCCGGAATCCGGACTCTCGGTCAAAGACTTCATCGCTCCGTCTTCCTTTACGTTCGGCAGCCGGGATATGCAGGTCGGCGGCATGTATTACGCCGCTTCGCTGCTGAAGATCGATGCGTCACAGCTCAATGATGAGACGCTGAAGGATTTTCTGAACATGGAGTCCGGGCAGATCGCCACCATGCATGTACAGGCGGTGGACCAGAACAAAGCGATCAAGATGATCAAGAAAAAACTGACGGAGATCGACCGTTCCAAGATCGACGAAAACAAGAAAGCCTACCGGAGCGGATACGATGCGGATATCATGCCGTCGGATCTGGTCACTTACGGGCGGGATGCCAAAGCGATCATGGAGCAGCTGCAGAGTCAGGACGAGAGGTATTTCATGGTCACGTTCCTGATCATTAATACCGGGAAGACGGAACAGGAGCTGCGGAACAATGTTCTGGAAGCCGCCTCGATCGCCCAGAAGCATAACTGCAGTCTTATGCGGCTCGATTACACGCAGGAGCAGGCACTTATGAGCAGCCTTCCTCTTGCTGACAACCAGATCCATATCGAAAGAGGACTGACGACCGGGGCCACGGCGATCTTTGTCCCGTTCACGACGCAGGAGCTTTTTCAGGACAGTCCGGAAGCCGTGTACGGCGGCCTGAACGCGCTTTCCAACAACTTGATCATGGTGGACCGGAAGCTTCTGAAGACACCGAACGGCCTGATCCTCGGCACGCCGGGATCCGGCAAATCCTTTGCGGCAAAGCGGGAGATCTACAACGTGTTCCTTGTGACGGATGACGATATCATCATCTGCGATCCGGAGTCGGAGTATACGCCGCTGGTCCAGAGCCTGAAAGGGCAGGTCGTTCATGTCAGTCCGACCAGCACGCAGTATATCAATCCCATGGACATCAACGCGAACTATTCGGAGGAAGACAATCCGGTTTCCCTGAAGGCGGATTTTATCCTCTCCTTCTGCGAGCTGATCGTCGGCGGCAAAGAAGGACTGCAGCCGATCGAAAAGACGGTCATCGATCGCTGTGTCCACCGGATCTATCAGAGATATTTCGAGAATCCCGTGCCGGAGAACATGCCACTTCTGGAAGATCTGTACAACGAGCTGCTCGCCCAGGAAGAAAAGGAAGCGCAGCGTGTGGCAACGGCACTGGAGATCTATGTCAAGGGTTCCCTGAATCTGTTCAATCACCGCACGAATGTGGACATCAATAACCGGGTCGTCTGCTATGACATCCGGGATCTCGGCAAGCAGATGAAGAAACTCGGCATGCTCATCGTACAGGATCAGGTATGGAACCGTGTCACTGTCAACCGTAACAGGAAAAGAACGACCAGATATTACATCGATGAGTTCCATCTCCTTCTCCGGGAGGAACAGACGGCGATGTATTCCGTCGAGATCTGGAAGAGATTCCGTAAGTGGGGCGGCATTCCGACCGGCATCACGCAGAACGTCAAGGATCTGCTTTCCAGCCGGGAGATCGAGAACATTTTTGATAATTCCGATTACATCTGCATGCTCAATCAGGCCGCCGGCGACCGTGAGATCCTGGCGAAGCAGCTGGGAATCAGTCCAAGGCAGCTTTCCTTTGTGAAAAAATCCGGCGAAGGCGAAGGGCTCCTGCTCTATGGCAGCGTGATCATCCCGTTTGTCGATCACTTCCCGAAGGATACACAGATGTATCGGATCATGACAACAAAGCTCTCCGAGATGCCGGAAGAGCCGGCGGAGACCAAACCAAAGAGAAGGACACGCAGGACAAAGACCGCAAACGGGGCTTCGGCGGAAACGGCTTCAGCAAAACCAAAAAGCGGCGGCTCCCGAACAAGCCGTGCGGCGGTAAAAGATAAGGGGTGATAAAGATCATGCCGGAAAATAAGAAACGGCTGCAGTTTACCGGGGCAGCAGCCGGAGAGGAAATCACACAGAAAGAAACCGGAGTCAGAAGAAAAACACCGATGATGACCGGAACACAGGCGGGAGATGCTGATACCGCCGGCAAATCGCCGCCGGCAGGACAGGGGAGCTTTCAGACATCTTATCAGACAGACCATCAGACAGACAGGCCGGCTGATGATTCCGGTGAAAGCGATACGGGTCTGACTGCAGAAAATATGAATCACAGGGGAGAATCGGAGGAATTCCGTGGTCTGCGGCAGGAGAAGACATATCTGCAGCGGAGACGGCTGGCCGCATACCGGAATGATCCGTCTGGTCAGAATCAGGATCTGCTGAAAAGACAAAAAGAGAGGGCTTACCGGAAAAAACTTCTCAGACAGGAGCGGGCGAAGCTGCAGGATGAGCACACGGCTGATCTGACACCGGGGGCTGCGGACAGGAGCGGCGTCATAAACAATGCTGACACTGACAGCCTGCATTCCGACGGATCAGATGGAAAATCCGGAAACAGGAACAGATATGGAAGCCGGCGGTATTTCCGGCGGAACACAGGGTATGGTCCGGGGAGGAACAGCGCCGGGCAGACAGACGCGGACTCCGGTTCTGCAGATCCGGCTGACGCAGATGCAGCAGACAGAAAGGCATCTTCGGAAAACAACCTCATGTCTGAAATCGGAACAGACAGGTCAGGACGAAAGAGTGACCGGAGGGCACACCGCGCAGAAACGGATGCTGATCAGGCAGACGAAGCACTTCAAAGTAAAGATTCTTCGTATACGGGGATAAAAAGTAAAGATTTTCCGTCCGAGAGAGCCTCCAAAGGAAAGACAGATGAGAGCAGGACTGCTGAGAATGCCTCTTCACGTCTGGGAAGCAGAAATATGCTCTCTGAGAAACAGAGAAGGAGCGGATATCACGGCACAGCCAAGTTTGTTTCAGATGGTGAACAGGAGACTGCTGCCGATTCTGTGAAGGATGAGCTCAGGAAGGATAAGGTCCGCATCCGCCGGATGCAGCAGAAAAGAAGGAAGCGGCTGATGCGGCAGGGAATCACAGAAACGCCGGATGAGATGCTTCTGACGACCACAGATACGGAGAGAAAGAGAAAAAGGATCTTCCTTCCGGCGAAATCTGAGGTCAGGAAGTGGGCCGTTCTGCTGCTGATCGCCGGTATTCTTGCGGCTGCTATTTATTCCTCTGTTTCAGCAGTCGGCGTTGTGGGATCCGGTGTGATCGGCGGAGGGGCATCTGCGCTGACGGACAACCATTCATCCATGTATACCGGTTCTGCGATCCGTCAGGAGATCGTGTCCTATGCCGAAGCATTTATCGGCCGCGGGAAGTATGTGTGGGGCGGTAACGATCTCGGTACACCGGAGAATCCCGGAAGCGGTACAGACTGCTCCGGTTTTGTGCAGCAGGTATTTGCCCATTTCGGGATCAGTCTTCCGAGAACTTCTTATGCGGATGAGGGTGCCGGCGTCGGGATCGATTATTCCGAGGCAAGGCCGGGAGACATTATCGTTTATGACGGTCATGTCGCAATCTATGCCGGAGACGGGCAGATCGTTCAGGCGGCAAATGAAGAGCTTGGCATGTGCATGGGAAACGCACTGTATTCGCCGATCGTCGCTGTACGCAACGTCATTCCTGCGGAAATGGACATGGCCTACACCGGCGATCCGGTAAAGCTGGACGATGAGAGTAAACATCTGCTGGCAACGATCGTTTACCACGAGTCAGGTAACCAGAGCTATGAATCAAAGGTCGCTGTGGCTGCGGAAGTACTGAACCGGGTTAAAAGTTCGCATTTTCCAAATACGGTATATGACGTTCTGAACCAGAAGAATCAGTACTGCAATACCGATACGGAGCCGGCCTTCCGGAGAATGTACAACAGCACGCTTCCGGAAGACTGCTGGAAAGCAGTCGAAGACGCGATGAACGGTGCGGATCCGACCGGAGGCATGTGTTTTCACTGTACGAATGATTACTGGGCGGCCCATTATGCAGGACTTGGATGGCCGAACCTTGTGATCGATGATCAGACGTTTCACAACTGGGGACGCGCAGCAGGCTACTTTAATTCCGGGACATGAGTTCCTTCCGGGGCGCGAATTCAGAAAGAAGAAAGAAAAATAAACAGAGACTGAAGCGGGCCATATATCGGGATAACCGGAGAGGTCCGCTTTATTTGTGTCCGGCAGAATGTCCAGTGCGATCACTGACGCAGGGCCGGGCAGAGGAGGTTATCAGATGATGAAAAATATCAAAAGGGCTGCGGAAACTGTCAGAAAGAGTGCAGCCGTCGCATTATCTTCCCTATTTATTCTCGGATCACTCGCGATGCCGGTATATGCCAATGCAGAAAACAGCGCAGACGCATCCGGATCCGCCACGGCAGAGAATACGCAGGACCCGGGAACTGCAGGTCCAGCGGATGGTTCTGGTACAGAGAATACCGTCGGATCCGCGGATACCGGAACTTCAGCAGATGGAGCAGATACAGCATCGGCTTCAGGAAACGGGAGCACAGCAACCACTTCGGGAAGCGGAAATTCAGTGTCACCTGCCGGAAACACGAGTACTGCGTCCTCTTCCGGCAGTGACAGTACGGTGGCTACATCCGGAGATTCCTACGGAAACGGCATGACGGACCCGCCGCTCTCGAGTGAGGAAGCAGCGGCTTTGACAGGTGAAGCATCAGGCAGTGAGGGAACTTCCCTGACGCCTTCCGGAAACATGAAACTCGTCGATGATCTGGACGGCGGAAACAGGGAGTTCCTGACAGTAACCACGAAGGACGGCAACTATTTTTATCTGATCATTGATAAGAATGATGACGGAACCGGCAATGTGTACTTCCTGAACAAGGTCGATGAAGAGGATCTGCTTTCTCTCATGGACGATAAGACGGCCTCAAAGGTCCGTGAGGATCTGGACAAACAGGCGGAGGAACAGGAAGCAGCCGAGGCTTCTGTGACATCATCGTGCGCATCGACTGTGACTGGTTCGACTGTGACCGGAGACGAGACGAAAGGGACGGGCAGAACAGACAAAGCGGAAGCAACGGCAGACGCAGAGGGACAAACTGGCGCGGAAAAGGCCGTGATCTGTGGCGGCTGCGCTGCCATAGCCGGGGTTGTTATCGCAGCAGCCGTACGGAAAAGAAAAAAGAAGGGAGAGAGCAGAGATCAGGATGACACCTATGACGATGAATACGAAGAAGAATACGATTTCCCGGAAGAAGAGGAAGGACCGGGAGACGAAAACGATGAGGATGGATCTGAAGATCAGGAAGAGAAATAACTGGAACAGGACAGCCGGCTGCAAGGCCGGCTGTTCTGCTGCACGAAGAAAAGCGTACGGCGCAGCGATGCAGGAAGGAGATCATCCACATGAAGAAAAGCCTTGAAGAGCAGATCAGAAACGGGATCGAAAAATTCGGGAATCATGATTTTTCACTGACAATTCAGTTTGGAGAAGGAGGAAACGCGTATGGCAGAGAGGAAGAAATATCACCTGAATCAGGTAGGCATCCGGATGGTGAGAGAGCGGACACTGTACAGTCAGGAGCCGATCCACACGCCTGAAGCTGCGGTAAAGCTGATCTCCAAAGCGATCGCAGATTACGACAGGGAGGTTGTGGCAGTTGTCAACATGCAGACGGACGGGAAGCCGATCAATATCAACATCAGCAGCATCGGGACGCTGAACCAGGCACCAGTGAATCCCAGGGAGGCTGTGAAAGCTTCTATCCTGTCCAATGCAGCAAGTGTGATCGTGATTCATAACCATCCATCCGGACATCTCCAGCCCTCACGGGAAGACATCGTAATCACAGACAGACTGCTGAAAGCATATGAACTCATGGGGATCAGCGTGCTGGACCACATTATTTTTGACGGGCATGACCATTACTACTCGTTTATGGAACAGGGTATCAGGGCAGTTGATGAGCTGCATTATTCAACAGACATCGATGAGGTGAGAGGGAGACTGAAGAACAGCCGGACCATTGCTGAAAGACTTCAGGAGTAAAAAGAAACAGCGGGTGCAGTCACAGAAGAAAAGAGACCGGTGCGTCGTAATGAGGTCTCGCTGTAAAGGAGGAACTGGCATATGGCGTATAACAGGAGATATCGATCCCAGACCGGAAAGTACCACGGGATGTCGAGACAGAAAAAAGTCAGCCGGATCACGAAACGGCTGGAGCAGGGGATCACAGATCTTTTCACGTCGGAAAACTATAAGAAATACCTACACACGATGGGAAAATTCAGGCATTACAGCTTCAGCAATACGATCCTGATCGCCCTGCAGAAGCCGGACGCAACCCTGGTGGCAGGCTATAAGTCATGGCAGAAGAATTTTCACCGGCAGGTGAAAAAGGGAGAGAAAGGGATCACAATCTTTGCTCCGATCATGGTAAAGGATAAGAAAGAGCAGAGCGGGCCGGAGGTCAGGAAGGACACAGATATCGATGGGAAGCAGGAGCGTGAGGATGCCGGGCAGACGGCTGTCCGGTATACGACAGCGACGGTATTCGATATCTCTCAGACGGAGGGAGAACCGCTTCCTTCTGTCGGCGTTGACGAGCTTTATGGAAAGGTGCCGGATTACGACCGCTTCATGGATGCCATGATGCAGGTCTCTCCGGTACCTGTTTTCTTTGATGACATTCCCAGCAGTGCAAAAGGATATTTCAGCCCGAAGGAAAATAAGATCTGCATCCGGCAGGGCATGAGTGAGATGCAGACCATGAAAACCTGTATCCATGAGATGACCCATGCAGAAATGCATGACAGGCAGAAGCTAAAGGAAGAAGGAAGAAAAATTTCGCGAGAAACAGCTGAGGTTGAAGCGGAAAGCGTCGTCTATATCGTCTGTGAGTACTTTGGCCTTGATACTTCCGAATACTCTTTTCCGTATATTGCCGGCTGGAGCAGTTCGCAGGAAATGAAGGAACTGAAAGCATCCATGGACCGGATCCGGACGATAGCGGATGGCATGATCGGTGATCTCTGCAGGGTGATGTATCCGGAACACAGCAGGGAGCATGCAGAGAAGGAGAATTATCTCCGGACAGCCGAAGATATGCTGGAACAGAATGACAACAGCCTGGACGGGATCATCAACAATCTGCCGATTCAGGATAATAGCGATTGCGTTGTCGATGCAGATGGAAAGCAAACCTGTGACATTCATGAGGAGCTGCTGAATGCCAGGCAAACGTGTGAAAAGATTAACAGCGGAAGCAGAGAGGAAAAACAGAAGGAGGAACTCAGTATCGAATGACTGAAAAAATCCCCGATCATTCAAAAGCCGAACGGATCGACCTGAGGATCTCAGATGGTGATAGGAAAAAAATAGAGCAGAAGATGAAGGATTCCGGGATCAGGACCGTCAGCGCGTATCTGAGAAAGATGGCACTGGATGGCTATACGATCCGTATCGACCTTCAGGAGATCCACCGTCTGGTCTATCTGCTGTCCATGTGCAGCAACAATCTGAATCAGTATGCGAAGAAAGCCAATGAGACGGACAGCATTTATCAGGATGACATCCAGGATCTTCAGACAAGGCTTGATGAAATATATGAGCTGATGCAGCTGATTCTGGAAAAACTGGCACTTAATACGTGACTTTTCGGAAGTCAGGTTAATTTTCAGGCGGAATTGCAGAGATGCAGTTCCGCCGTTCTTTTTTTTTACGCGAGGAATGAGCCACAACCGCTCATGCGAAGCATGAAGCGGTGGGGCGAATACCGCGATAACGAGATAAAACCAGCGAAGCGCAGTTTATCTCGTTTGTATCTGCAAGTATCAGCCTGACAACATTCAGACGATCAATTAGACAAATATCATGGAGGAGGCTTTATGGCAGCGACAAGACTGATCGCGATGCATGTGAACAAGGGAAAAACGGCAGCGGCCTGCCTTAAGGCCAGGATCGACTATGCGGTGAATCCGGAAAAGACAAATGGCGGGGAACATATCAGGAGTTACGAATGTGATCCCCGGATGGCAGCGGAAGAGTTCCTGCTGTCAAAACAGGAATACCTCAGGATCACAGGACGGCAGTATCCGGGTGATATTATCGCATATCAGATCCGGCAGTCATTCAAACCGGGCGAAGTAACTGCGGAAGATGCCAACCGAATCGGGTACGAGACGGCTATGCGCTTTACCAAAGGCAATCACGCTTTCATCGTATGCACCCATACGGACCGGGCACATATCCACAACCACATCATATTCAACTCAACAACGCTCGACTGTACAAGGAAATTCAGGGATTTCTTTCTCTGCGGACGCGCCCTGCAGCAGGTAAGCGACATCGTATGTCTGGAAAATCATCTCTCCGTGATCAGACCGGCCCCATATTCAGAACGTAAAAAACGGCAGACCTACGACCGGCCGCGGACCCACAGAGGTGAGGTAAGGGCCATTGTTGACATGATCATCAGAAAAAAGCCGAAAGATATGGAAGCCGTGTACAGCGCATTTGAGAATGCGGGCTATCAATGCAGACGTGGCAGGCACTTTGCGGTAAAGAGAGAAGGATGGGACCGGTATATTCGGCTCGATTCCATGGGAGCTGGCTATACGGAGAGTGACATCCGGGCAATTCTGGAAGGAACTTATGGAGTGCCGGATATTGAAAGCATCCCTCGGGAGAACGCTGACACTGCGTATTCTTTCCAGAGCGAGAATCCTGATGCTGCTTCCCACAGTTGGAAAAATGATCCTGCGGCCATGGCTCATACCTGGCGACAGCGGCCGGATACAGCCTTCAATCTTCTGATCGATATAGAAGCGAAAATGAAAGAAGGCAAGGGAAAGGGCTATGAGCAGTGGGCAAAAACTTTCAATGTCAAGCAGATGGCCAAGGTGCTGAACTTCCTGCAGGAGCAAAATATCACAGATTATAAGGAACTGGTCCGGCTGTCTGACGGTGCAACGAAACAGTTTGACGAGCTGTCCGGAAGGATCAGCTCCTGCGAGAAAAGGCTTCAGGAACTCTCTGCCATGAGACGGCATATCATCAACTATGTTCGCACCAGAGATGTTTATCAGGAATATCGGAAGTCCGGATACAGCAGAAAATTTCATGAGGAACATGAGGACGAGATCCGAATCCATCAGGAAGCAAAGAAAGCTTTTGACCAAGCTGGTCCGGATAAACTGTCGACGTTGAAAGAGATCAATGAGGAATATCAGCAGGTGCTGCAGGAAAAGAAAGATGCCTATGCGAACTACCGGGGATTAAGAGACAACATGAAAAATTACAGCATTGCCAGGAAGAATGTGGAGATCATCCTTGGTTTAGAGGACAATGGTGAAAGAGATCATAGCAGGCAATGGTGATCGCCAGGAAGAATTGGATTTCACAGAGCCTTCACATGAAATACGGAATCAGGACACATTTACCGGGTATCTTGGGAATCATAGAAAAACAACATATTTATTCTTTTTCTCCTTCCCCTTCAATGAGAGCGGCCGTGATGGCTGCTCTTTTTTTCGTGGACATGGCAGCCAGAACGAGGCATTTCATGTAACCCTATTAGAAAGCGTTCACAGAACGCGCAGCTATTTCCGTAGGAAATGATCCGGGGGATTGGGGAACTCACCAACAAGCAGAAGGCCTTTGTACACACAAAGGCACTGCTTGCGAGGATTATCAGGCGTGTACGGCGGCAGGATTGTGTCTATGACATATTTGCCGGGTGATCATTTTACTATGATGATCTAGTATGAACAAAAAGATAAAATTCATAATAACTATCGAAAAAACGCTTGACTGCACGTAACGTGCAGGTTTTACACTATGAACATAGAAGAGAAGGACGTAATGGCATTTGGTACTTTGTCATTTGCAATAGCTATAGGCCTGGGTTGATAGAGCGTCAATTTAATTGTGTAGTCTCCAATCCACCATGGATGGCAATGAGTAAGCTCGCGGATAACCCTTATAAAAATACACTGCAAAAAATCGCTCAGCACTATAACATTAAGCCTACGGGCGCTTCTCATCCTCATATGGAACTTGCAACTATTTTCTTATTGAGTGCTGTTGACCGCTATCTTGATGACGGTGCTCAATGGAGTTGTGTAATGCCCGGAAGCCTATTAAGTGGACTGAATCATGAACCCCTACGAAAAGAAAAGTACCGCACGTCGGAAGCAACATTACAATTGCAATTTGAAGAAATTTGGGAATTACCCCAGAATACCTTTAGAAATAAGGCTATCGTGCTTTCTGGAAAGAAAAGCGATGATCCTACTTCTGATTTGCTTCGGGGACGAGTTTACACTGATGAAGGGGATTACAAAGAAGTACATTATACATTAAATCATCAAGGTAATCGAAGCGCGTGGACAAATAGGGGCCACGATGTCGATGTGACTGATATCATAGGCGATAATTCTTTGAAATTTTCTCAAGGGTGTGATTTATTTCCTCGAACTGCACTTTTTCATGAGTTTATTAAGCGGCCAAACGGGAATTGGAATATCGAACCCATCGTCAGGACAAGTGATTTATGGTACCTAGTGAATAACCAAAAGAAGGTCAGCTGTAACGGTTTAGTAGCAAAAAATGTTGATGATAAATATATTTTTGATGCTTTAATATCTAAACATCTTTCTCCATTTTATCTTGCTTCACCTGCCAAAGTGTTGATGCCGGGTAAGAAAGTCAACGGCAAATGGAAAGAAATATCTGTTACTGACCTTGCATTGATGAATGCCGGTACGGCTTATGTATTTAATCAGATTGCAAATGACAGTAACACTCCAGCTGATCTGCAAACTTATTTACGAGAAACAATCAATATTTATGGCAAACTTGAAAAACAGAACTTTTCTACCAAAAACTGGCTGGTTCTTTCAAGTGCAAGCGGAGCGAATCCGTGTGCTGCCTATGTTTCACTTAATACACTTGATCGCAATAGATTGATCATTGACCAAACATTATATTGGTATCTTGCAGAGAGCGAAAATGAGGCCGTCTATATTACAGGAGTACTCAATAGCAATGCCCTTTCGGACGCAATAAAAGATTTTCAGCCAGAAGGTGGATTTGGGAAACGGCATATTCATACATTACCATATAAAATTATTCCAAAGTTTGATGATGGAGACATAGCGCACAAGGATGTGGTTATGAAAACACGCGAGCTGATACAAGAATGGAGCACGTTATGTATAGAGGATGAATATAAAAATTTGCTCCAACCTAACAGTGGCTCACTTAGTAGTAGAAGACGGAGACAACAATCAGCAATTCGAGGTCTTGATGTATATAGTGCATATGAGTCTGCTTGTGAAGCAATTTTAGGATAAAGTTGCTTCGTGATTTAAATTCACATTTTGAATATTAGAAAAAGTGTAGTGTACTTAAAAAATTGGTTGTCATTTCATTGTGATCTAAACGGCTCCGGCAGAGAGGACGGAAACATTTTAACGGAACCATATCATTTAATTATTCCGACTTGAGATCGAATTTAGGGTGCAAAACAAGTCGCCTAGGGCAGTTCCTTGCGGCTAGAGACGGGGCCGAAAGCACCTATGGCATAGATTATTTTGACTAGGTGTGTGAGAGAAAAGCCTTATTTCAAGCCATTTTATACACTATAGCCTTGGCATTTAAGTCGTCGCGTGACCATTGGCCGTGCATCATAAAGTATTCTATAATGTAGTCCCGCGGACAGTCACTGGGAAAAACTTTGCCTGTCAGCAGACACATTTCCTTCGTATCTGTGGCTGACCGATGAAGCGTATACATCAAATTCAGAATCTGATCTTTTTGAGGCACCCTATGTCCGTTTCGAAGAGGACTTAGCGTAGATTCTGGCATGTCTGCTTTATATGCAAGTTCCTTGCTGCTTAATCCTGATTCGAGAATGTACTTATTAAGAAGATCCGTGCATTGTTTTTTCTTAAGATCAAGTTTTTCATTAATATATGCGTTCAGTGTTCTACGTCTATTGTCTGAACCACCACTTGTTTCAGTTATACGATCTTCAGTTTCAGAATAAGGTTGCGTAAATCTGGATAAAGCGGCATCCATTTCTGCTTTCCGCCTTTGGATTTCATCTAGATCAGCTTTTCGGCGGGCCAGTCGGTTTCTTGCATAGTTCAAATATGCCTCATCTTCGACTCCAAACGGTTCACCTTGCGTTTTTCTTTGTTCGAGGTCTTTCAACAGTGCTTTGTCGCGTTCTGCATCATAGCAGCAGTTATTTTTCAGGTATCCGTCCAATCCGCCGTATATTTCCTTAAAGTAGTTGATAGCTTTTTCATTCTTACCATATATAAGCAACGTAATATTCAGATCGCCATTGATTGTGGATGCGAGCACACGGTATGCGATGTCAACGGCTTCAGTTAGTGGAAAATGAAAGTTGCCGGTGGAAAGCAGCGGAAAGACAACGGATTTACAGCCATTTTCTCGGGCTACCTTAAGGGCATTGATATAGCAGCTTTGAAGATACTCCGGTTCTCCGTGTTTTCCGTCAATGTATCGGGGAGAGACGACATGGATGATATAGTTCGCCTGAAGATTCGTATGGTCATGTACAGGGGTGACTTTGGCCTGCCCTATATCAATCCTGCCGATCTCCATTCGGTCGCGCATGACATCTTCATATCCTGCGGCACAGTAAATCTGCAGATCAACACCAGTACAGCTTACCTTTGGTTCAATATTTGCAGGAATGACAATCGCATCTGCAGATGCTTTTACGATATCTCCACTTTTGCAAGTAAACATGATAGACCTCCTATTTCATGTTGCCGAATCAGAGCATCCTTTATCTTCTTTTCAATGTAAAAGAATTTGATTCTTTGTGCAAGGTCTAAGGCGACTGGAAAAAAATAAGGAATTCCAGAATTGGGGGTCAATCCGGAATTCTGACTCTTGATTTGATCGTATTATTAGTTCAACAGGAGGTCAAAACTATGAAAGAAATGGAAAGTGTAGAAGTGATGAACTACAGCGGTCATCAGGAAATCTCGATGTCAGCAAGACAACTGACTAACCGCAGGCTTTTTCTTGAGGGGGAAATATGCCAGGATACTGCGGATGCTTTACTGAAAAAAATGATGATTCTCTGCGATCAGGATTCCCAAAAACCAATCACTATATATATCAATAGTCCGGGAGGCGATGTGGTGAGCGGAATGGTGATATACGATCTGATACAGGGTCTTCCTTGTCCTATTACATGTATTGTGACCGGACTGGCAGCGAGCATGGCAGCTATCATCCTTGCGGGTGGACAGAAAGGCAGGCGTTTGATCCTTCCGCATAGTCATATGCTCATACATGAGCCGAGGATCGTGACAGGATCTGTCAAAGGAACGGCTTCTACCGTCAGAGAAACAGCAGAGTCTGTTTTGAAAATGGAAAAAATGTTGACGGATCTGCTGGTACGGCACACCGGAAGGACAGCGGAAGAAGTAGAGGCCGTTATGGCAAAAGAAACCATGATGGATGCCGAGGAGAGCGTCAGCTTTGGCCTGTGTGACGACATTATAACACCGGAAAGGATTTTCAAAACCTGCGTGACAGATACATAGGTAATACCTTATTAGAAGGATTAATTCAGGACAAGTGGATAGGGATAGGACTAAAGATCATGAAAGAGGGTTTACTGATTCTTGGCGAAGGATGCTGTTAGTTACAGCATGGACAGTAAGAAAACCGGACTTTCCGGTCACTGCCTGGTTGTTGGTGCCAGCGGATCGGGCAAGACACGTTCGATCGTGTCGCCAAATATTGTTGAAACATCCGGGAGTAGTTATGTGATATCAGATCCGAAAGGCAGCTTATATGAAAGGTATGCGTCATACCTCAGAAAGAAAGGCTACACTGTGAGGAAAATCAATTTTTCTAATCCCGGAGATAAGGACTCCTGCCATTATAATCCGCTTTTCAGTGTGAAAAGTGAGCAGGATGTCCTGTCATTGGCGCATCTTTTAAGCACCTGTACAGATGGTGGAACGAGTTCTGTACATTATACCGGAGGCGACCCCTTTTGGGATGAGTCAGCGACGCTGTTGCTTCAGGCATTGATCGGTTACATCGTCAACTATGGCAGGGAAGAAGAACGGCGACTTCAGACGATTATGGAGTTGATCCGGGAATTTGATGTCGATGATTTTGATGAAGAGACCAGGCTTGATCTCCGATTCAGGAAAGTGAAGGATGCGTATGGCGATGTTTTCCCGGTGCGGCGATATCAGGAATTCCGGCAGGCACCAGAAAGGACGTTGCTCAGCATCCTGATCACGTTGTCTGCCAAACTGGGACGCTTCGATTCTGAAGAACTGCGAAGACTGATGTCTTCAGACGATGTCGATATCAGGTCTGTCGGTATGGAAAAAACGGCACTTTTTGTCATCGTTTCGGATAGAGACCGGTCGATGGATGCCCTGGTGAACGTTTTTTTCAGCCAGTGTATCGATACGCTTTGTGACATGGCAGATCGGAATTTCAAAAGTCATTCACTTCCTATCCCAGTCCGCTTTATCATGGATGATTTCGCGACAAACTGTAAAATTGAGAACTTTCCGAGGATTATCTCAAGCGTGAGATCGAGGGGCATATCTTTTATGCTTCTTTTACAGGCAGAGTCACAGCTGAGGACACTATATGGCGATGACAGCCTGACTGTCATCGGAAATTGCGATTCGTATGTGTATCTGGGAGGGAGCGATCTGGAGACGGCGCGGCATATCGCTGAGCGATGTGATGTGCCGTTGGAAAAGATACTATATATGCCCGTGCATACGTGTATTGTTTTCCGAAGAGGGCAGAGGCCTGTCTTTACAAGAACGATCGATTTTGAAAAATTTGAAATGTTGCATGGCGTGCAACCTCAGATAAGAAGTAATGGCGATAATATTAATAGGAGCAGATGATCTGAGGAGGACTGACTTAATGAGTGAAGACAACGCTGATATGGAGAAGTGTATTGACATTTTATCAAACAGAGGGCGCATTTTTGTCAGCGGTGAAGCGGGCAGCGGGAAGTCCCAGCTGATCCATGCTGTTGAAAAACACGAAAAGGAAGAAGGCATGCATGTCCTATTGACTGCTCCGTCGGGCATAGCCGCCGAAAACATTGGTGGAATTACCTGCCATGCAGCACTTGCCGTACGTCCTTCACAAAGACCGCAGTATCCGACTGCTCTTAATATTTCGCGTCTGATCGATGCAGATCTCCTTATTATTGACGAAATATCGATGATATCAGGGGAATTCTGGACTTTTATCACGAAGTGCATCGAGTGTGCTGATGAAGCACGGAGGAAGATGGGTAGAAGTCCTATTCGGGTTATGGTGGTGGGTGACTTCGGCCAACTGCCACCGGCGCGTGGAACCTACGCTTTTATGTCATATCAGTGGAGGACATTTGGCTTTGAGAACTTAAAGCTGAAAAAAGTCTATCGGCAGGATGATACGAAGATGGTAAAAAACCTGCAAAAAATAAGGCTTGGCGACAGATCGGGACTCGGCTTTTTTGAAAATTACACCAGCCCGATGGAAATTTACGATGACATGGAGAATACCGTGACGCTTTGCGGTTTCAGAAGGACGGCAGATAAGTACAACCAACTGGCTGTTGATCAAGCGCGATTATCAGGGAAAGAAATTATCAATTTTTATTCACAGCGCATATGGGCAGGTGCAAAAGTGGTTTTTCGTCTGAATGATGAGATGGGACGGTTTTGTAATGGGGATCGCGCCATAGTGAAAGCGATTACAGAAGACGACGTTCTCTTTGAGCTTAAAAGGAATAATGCAGTGATCCAGCTAAGCAGGAGGATGGATGAAAGTAAGCAGGGAAGGATTTACGAAAGACCGCTATTTACGCTGGGATATGCCCTGACTTGTCATCTTGCTCAGGGGCAGACCTTCGACAGGGCGAACATCATTATTAAAGAAGAAATTGAAAATTCCAGGTGCGAAATATTTACTTTCGGACAGCTTTATGTTGCCTTGTCACGTGTGCGAACTCTCGGAGGAATACGTATTTTGGGAGACATCCATCTGCCCGATGTTCTGGCTTCGGCCTATTTTTGTAATTTCGAAACAAATTTACAATCAGCAGCATAATGGGAGGAAAAATTATGAGTAAGCTTTCACTATATGAAAAGGGTTTTGAGCCTGATGTAGCCCGGATGGGCAGTGTTTTACTGACAAGCGTAGAAGACGGCGTAACGAAAACCGGAAAACCATTTATAAAAACGGTATTACAAAACATTGGACAAAAGGTAAAGGCAAATGCTTTTGACATGACGGTTGATAAGCTAAAGGAGATGGGCATTGAATGTCCATCTGTTGTAAATGTCCGTATTAAAATGACCACCAATAATGGAAATGTCTACTACAATATTGAAAAAATTGAGCCGGACAAATCCGGGCTGCAGATCTCTGACTTTATCAATTGTGTCAGTGAAACGGATAAACTTTTTGATAACATCCTCAATACCGTAAACAGGTCGGAAAAAGTTATTGGTGATGGTTTTGATTCCCTATCCAGGCTAACACTATCGATCCTCGGGGAAAACAAAGAAAAATTCATCATGTCCGCCGCGGGCGTTACTATGCATCATGATCTTCGGGGTGGGCTTGTCCTGCATACAGAAAAAATGGTCGAAGCTGCTGATGCATTGTGTAATGTGTATGATCTGGATCGTGAGCTTCTGGTATGTGGAGCGGCTCTTCATGATATAGGAAAAACAGAGGAACTTGATACATCAGTGCTGGGCGACTGCGCGTACACGGTCGATGGGCGTCTTCTCGGACATGCCATTCTGGGAATACAGATTATCAATAAAGCAGCGGCACGCTTTAACTGTGATCCTGAGCGGTTGGAATTGCTTAAGCATATGATCGCTTCTCATCATGGAAAACTGGAATATGGAGCAGCGGCGATGCCGGCTATACCCGAGGCTACTTTTCTGCATGAAATTGATATGATGGACAGCCGCTACTATATGTACAGTAATACTTATACCGGTATGAGAGATAGTACTCTTTCAGCCAAGAAGATCTTTGGTCTTGATAACGTGACTGTGTACAAAATGCGTCAGGTCAAGGAAGATGACGAAGATTTGGAAATTCCGGATTACTTTGATGGCTTCGGTGATGATTTCCCGTTTGAATAATGATGCATCTAAGCTGCTGAAGGGTGCGGCAATGCGCATCCTTCAACAACAGATTCGGAGATTTATTATCATGAAAGAATACTGGAGAGAGAATTCTCTTGTAAATCCGAATGAGCTGGAATTTGGCACGCATCCCTATGTCTGTGTGACAGGTGATACGCACGCAGATATGGACTGGATGAAGCTGAATATGCAGCGTTTTCCGGAACAGAAAACCATGACGAGGAATGATGTGCTGATCATTGCCGGTGATTTCGGTGGCATATGGTCCGGAAGAAATGACGACGGAAGTGAAAGCAGGTCCGATGACTATTTCCTTAAATTCTATGAAATGCGGCATTTTACGACACTTTTCATTGACGGGAATCACGAAAATTTTTCGGCGCTGGCATCCTATCCGGTTGTGGAATATGCCGGTGCAAAGTGTCACCAGATACGGCCGCACGTATATCATGTGATGCGTGGGGAAGTACTGCACATCGCCGGCCACAGGATCTGGTGCATGGGCGGTGCTGAGTCCAATGATAAAGACAGACGGATACCCTACAAGTCGTGGTGGCCGGAAGAAATACCAACAGAAGAGGAGTGGAGGCATGCGGAGAAAATGCTTCTGAAGGAGCGCCCGGATATCATCATCACGCATGAGGCACCATATAAGGTGTATGAAGCCTTCAATATGTATGGATACCATCCAAATCCGGTATCGGAGCGGTTTGACAGGATCTTTGGCATGATCCGTCGAAATGAAATTCCAGTTATGACTTGGTATTTTGGACATCACCATAAAGACAGGGTGGCAGAAATAGACGGCATCCGATTTCGCTGCCTGTTTCAGAAGATTGAAGCTGCCAGGTGTCTGAATCCGGAATACTACCGTCTTCCGGATGGCACCCTGACTGCTGAACTAAACTGGGGAGAAGACGTAGGAGCAGAACGATGGTGGAATGACAGCCTGAAATTTTAAAAATTTTGCACAATGCGCAACGCAGAATAATAGAACGTGATCTATAGTAAATATAAGGAGGGAAACGGAATGATGTACGGAGATAAAAGGGATTTCAATAAAGAGATATGCCGGGAAAACAGAAATATCGTGAGAAATAATGGGTACGTGACAGGCATAGGATCAGGTGCTCAGCATATATCTTTTTCACATTCTCTCAATGATCATCAGAGAGTGATCGTCTACTCACCGGATCAACTGGATGAGTTGGAGAGCGCGTTTATCGATCAATTGCAGTCTGATGAGATTAGAAGAAGGATCGGGGTAATGACTGTGGCTGACGAGGACAGTTTTGCTGTCCCGACAGATTGCGTTCTCAATTTCGCAAGTGCTCGGCGTCCGGGAGGAGGATATCTAACGGGAGCATTCGCGCAGGAAGAAGCCCTGTGCCGTCAGTCAACTCTGTACGCTTCTATCGACTCGCACAAAGCAAAAAGTACGATGTATAAATTCAATGAAAATGTTACAGACCTTGATACCAGATATACACTGCTTTCACCCTGCGTGGAGGTATTTCGTCAACGGGATCTTTCGCTGAAAAATAAGCCGTTTACTACCGCAGTAATAACAGCTGCTGCGCCGAATCTTAATCGAAGAGCTGCCGGCGTCCCACTTTCAAAGCTTCGGAAATACTACCGGGACCGGATTAGGGATATCCTCTGCATAGCGGCAGATAATGGATATAAGAGTATTACACTTGGCGCCTGGGGGTGTGGTGCCTTTAAGAATGATCCTCGTGAGGTAGCAGAGGCGTTTCGTGATGTGCTGGTTAAGGAAGGCTATGGAAGGCTGTTTTCACAAATCCGCTTTGCCATTCCCAATAAAAACAGCGAAAATTACCGGACATTTAATGAAGTGTTGAAATGAACTTCATAGTAATAATAGTAGCAGAAGAGGGGGTAAAGAATAAATGCAGATCAAAGCTTATCGCATGGATATCCTTAAACTGCCGGTCGATATCATAGTGATACCAGCCAATCCGAAGGCGGAATGTGCCGGCGGCAGTGGCATAGAGAAAGGGCTTTATCAGCAGGGCGGGGAAGCACTGAAAGACCTGAGAAATAAAATTGGAGACATCAGGCGCGGAAGCTGTGAGCTGACAGAAGCCGGTGACTATAAAAATGCGCAGTTTGTCATCCATGCGGTCGGACCTGGAAAAGAGGCAGAAGGCACTGATAGAATAAAGGTTTTGCGTGAATGCTATCAAAATGTTTTTGAGACAATAAAAGAGTATCAGGTGCAGTATAACAAGGACAATAAAAATTTTGAGGTTTCATTACCTCTGCTGGCAGCCGGTGCTGACAACTGCCCCCTGGAAACGGCTCTCGCTGTGCAGCTGGGAGAAGCAGTATTCTTTGCATTTAACAATTCCGATATGCCATGTACACTTTATCTTTTATACTACGGCGATGGGGCAGAAATGTACCAGAGGGTGCTGGGAAGTCTGGACGAACTGGGAAAATCAAAGCTGCAGCTTTTGACGGAGGAAAGAAAAACGAATCGCAATAACTATCCGCCAAACCTGAGCAGTGCCGGCAGGCGGATGAGCGATAAGTCGGTAAATGAAATAAATGAGATAAAAAGGCAGGGAACACAGAAAAAAAGAACGTCTGCATTCTATGATTGTGTGAGAAAGTGTGCTCAAGAATATGCAAAAAGGAATCATATGGAAGAACAGGAAGATGCAGACATTATTTTGAATAAGTGTAAAGTTCATTTGGATAAGAGCATTCTGTCCCGAATGAAAAACAATGGTTATAAACCCAGCCGGAGCACAGTATATAAGATTGCCATAGCACTGCATGCGACCGATATTACTGTACAGAAACTAATGACCAGCGCAGGAATGTTTCCTGCTCCGGATATCTATAAAGAGGATAAAATCGCACAGGAATTTATTAAAAAGGCTGAAAACGACAGCAGCAGAGATAGAGATTATGTAGAAGAATACTGCAAAGCGATGAAGTAAACGGGTGTTTTTCTGCAGCAGAGAAAGAAACATTTTAAAAATGACTATTGATGCCGGCAGCGGTACGATGCTGACGGCTTTGGTAGATCATAAAACAAGCTTCATAAAAAAGCGGACATTAGAGAATCTGTCACAAACGGATGCGGATAATGTTTTGGACCGCGGGAGATATTATGAGTGTTTATGAAACAGACAGCTGGGTGAAAAATATCGGAAAGAAGATGGCTTATGCACTACGCCATGATCCGGACAAATACGGGATTACCCTTGACGAAGAAGGGTTCACTGATCTGAAAAAATTTCTGAAAGCGATGAATTCCGTAAATGGCTACCGGCCAAAGCTGACAATAGAAGATCTTCAATATGTAGCAGACCATTCCGACAAGAAGCGGTTTGAGATAGCCGGATCAAAAATCCGTGCCCTCTACGGTCATTCTATCCCTGTTCGTATTTGTAAAAAGCAGGCCACCCCTCCGGACATTCTATATCATGGCACGGCTCACCGATTCCTGAAAAGTATCAGGAAAGACGGTCTTCTTCCCATGGGACGTCAATATGTACATCTGTCGGAAGATCAGGAAACGGCCCGACAGGTGGGATTACGGCGGGACTCATATCCGGCGATTCTTCAGGTGGACGCAAAAAAAGCGAACGAAGATGGTATAATTTTCTATATTGGTAACGATGCTGTGTGGCTCAGTGATCCGATACCGCCGCAATATCTCAAAATTCTTGTATAGCACGAAAATTACTGACATAGAGATTTTTGCAGAATGCTAAATCGTTACGGCGTTTTGAGATATTTTTCCGCGGTATCGATAAATGCGCTGTATTCATCCGGAAGATCTGTAATCGGCACCTTTTTTGCATTTTGCTCAGCTTTGATTTCGTTTGCCAGAAAGTCTATATACAAAGTTGGACGATCCGGGTCTTCCGGTTCGATGCATATCAGCTGCGTTTCCTCATCCTCTGATGTACTGATCAGGAAGTTGTGATCGCCGGCCAGTACTTCGAGTTTGGAATATGCTTCGGTCAGCCTTCTATGGACTTCGTTTACTGTTTTCTGTTTTTCCAACTGCAGTTCCGGAACAAAAACATCTCTGGTATACAGCACTTCTCTGGAGAGAACGGCATCGATCTGCCGGTTGATCATGGATTTTATTTTTTCCATGCGCTCCTTTGAAAAAGTACCGTCGCATTCGAAACTGAATGAAAAATCCTTCAGGTCTTTCAGCCTGTCAGCAATGCTGTCAGTTAATACCTTTTGGCCGATTCTCGTGAAATCATCTCCGATTTTCGGCCCGTATTCCAGAAGTTTGTCCCCGATGTGTTCAAATTCAGAATCGAGAACATAGGGCAGGAAAGCCAGATTAAAGTCAAAAACCGGCGCCATTCGAAGCGGTGTCACCGTATCATTATCGATGATAATGCCGAAATTACCAAAATGCCGGTCCTGATTGAAAGTGATCGCATCGCAGACGACCATTTCGCGGAAACGCTCTTCCGAGTCATCAGGAAAGGCAGCCATATAAGACAGGACATCCGCGATCGATTTCTGATTCGGGGCAACTGCGGACATGGGGACATAGCCATATTTTTCATCCGTAAAAAGGCGGCAGCGGCTCGCAGGAATCCTGTGCAATCTGACCAGATCATAATGGACAGAGTCGCCGCATATTTTTGAAGCGATCTCGCCTGTCAGCACTTCCCCATAGGGTTCCAGCCTGCCGTTGGCCGTATGCTCCAAGTCCTCTTTTGTACAGGTAAATTCCATCCGTTTCCCTTTTTACGCACTTTGGGAATGAACCATCCATGACCAGTTCCGGAGACGGGGACGACAGGTCGATCACTGACATGCCAGAGCCATAGAAAGATGCGTTCGAGATTGTTTCATTGAAATCATTGCGATATAAAGAAATGTCATTCCATTCGGCATCATCATCTGCTCTTTTTACCCAGAAGGTGTCATTTAATGACGCTGCATGCGTGAAATCGATGAAGCCGGACAACGTGTCGCAGCCACATTGGATCATTAAGTCCAGCAGCTGATGATTGTGACTGGAGGCTTTCCTGTTCTCAATCCACGAGGTTGGCAATTTCAGCCCCAACGGGAGTTTACCTTTCACTTCCGTGAGCTGTACTGCGTCATCCCTTTGTGCAAGCAAACCTGTGGCAACAATGGAATCTTTGTTCATGAAAAGAATTTCTGAAGACGTATATTTTTCTTTATTGCCATAGCTGTGCATGATGAATTCCTCGCTCATTTTGCCAATTTTCTTTATTATACGATAATGCCGACGATAAGTTGATGTCTATATTTGATACTGATTCAGAAATAAACCGCGCGGCTGGAGTATAGAATCATTCCGTTATCAAATTTGCAATACGCTTTACATTAATGATTGCGGTATGCGTCCATTCTCTTATCTTTTGTTTTGTATTACAATGAAAAACATACGTATGTTCATCTTCGCAACTAAAAAAGAAGAAGGAATACGCCATGAAAGCAAAAATACGAAGCGGAGGTTTTGTGACTGTATCCTTTTCGTGGGATTCCGCCACATGATTGCATCAAGGACGTAAAAAAAGAAAACTTAAAAATTGCATGCCGTGCAACGTTTCTGATGCCAGAAACTTGTAAAATGATCAAAGAGGCAGAAAACATCACCGACGTACAAGGGGAAGACAATTTATGGATAAGCCAGTCATTGAGATAAAAAGGGTTTATGGGGCAGGTCCGAAGGGACAAAACAGCAGAAGAAATTGCATGGAAAATCTGAAGAATAAAATGATCCTGGCGGAGGGCGCTTATTATGATCTCAATGACCGTGTGACACAATTAAATAACAACGTCTGCATAGCCGGCGCATCCGGCAGCGGCAAGACAAGAAGTATTGTGGAGCCAAACCTCCTACAGGCTATCGGAAGTTATGTAATTGCGGATCCCAAGGGCAACTTAATAAACAGACATGCGGCGTATCTGAAAAGGAAAGGATATGCTGTGCGTAAGCTGAATTTTTCCGACCCCGGTGACCAGACTTCATGCGGATATAATTTTTTTCATTATATTCACAGTGAACAGGATTGTCTGAAAACAGCACACATGATTATATACGCATCCGATACAGCCGAAAAAAGGGCGGATCCTTTCTGGGATGCGGCTGCGGAGCTTTTTTTGGTAGCCGTCATTTCCTATCTGTATTTACATGCTGCTGAAAAGGAGCGTACAATTCAGAATATGCTCTCCCTGATCCAGGGGTGTGAGCCGGATGAATATGATGAAACCTACCAAAGCGCAACAGATGCGCTATTTGAAAACATTGGCCGTACTGATCCGGATGATTTTTCTTATCGATGCTATTCGCGTTTCAGACAGGCTGTATGTAAAACGCTGAAAAGCATAATTATCACGCTGAATGCCCACCTCGCAGTATTTGATACAAAAGAATGCCGTCGTCTTCTCCACAAAGACACCGTCCGACTGGAAGATATTGGAGAACATAAAACCGCGCTTTTCGTTGTTGTGTCCGACACAGACAGATCCATGGACATGATGGCAAATCTTTTTCTGACGCAGGCGATACATGAACTGTGCCGGGTGGCCGATTCCCATGAAAACAGCCGGCTTCCCATCGATGTACGGTTTATTTTGGATGACTTTGCTACAAACGTCCGGATCGCGGATTTTCCCCGAATGATCTCATCTATCCGGTCAAGAGGAATTTCCGCCATGATCACCATTCAGTCGGAGTCACAGTTATCAAGCGCATACGGCGAAGACGGAAGGACAATACTCGGAACGTGCGATACGTGTGTGTATCTCGGCGGAAATGATATAGAAACAGCGCAGCATGTTGCCCGCCGCGTTGATCAGCCGATTACGAATATCCTGAATATGCCTGTTGGAACCTGTTGGATTTTCAGACGTGGGCAGCAGCCTGTCAATGCCAGAATCATTCAGCTTGATCGCTTTCTCGAGAAGCTGCAAATAAAACCGATGGAAAACGATAATAAAGCATGAAATACCAGATACCAATAGATTCGTTGTGATTATGATTTTTAGGAGGTGCATAATATGTGTGACGTTGCAGAACGCTTGGAAAACAGGGGTAAAGAAATTGGAATGGCAAAGGGTAAGGAAATTGGAAGGGCAAAGGGAGCATTGCTGACTATATACCGTCATACAGCCGCTGGCTACCTGCCTCTTGATGTAGCTGTGAAGGAGGCTTCCGAGTATGGCATTAAGGACAAGGATGATTTTCTCACGAAGGCTCTGCAGGCCGGGATTAAGATTGAAGCCAGATAATCATCCGATGCTCTTTTCCTTCTGAGCCGAATTTCCGGGCAGCAGACGGAAGACAGTGGTTTAACAATTAAAAGCCGAAGTTGCATGACACGCAACCTTTATGTAGCGCTTTGATGCTATATTAATCTTACATGAAAATCAATTATCTGATCCGCATTGACGGCAAAAAAAAAATCCAGGAGGAATGTTGATATGAGTCATCGTGACAGGAATATGGAGGTTTGTAACGAAAACAGGACGATCGTCAGAAATAACGGCTATCATGTGAACGGCCATGATATAACACTGAATCATCCTCTCTCAGAACACCAGCGTGTTGAAGTGTACTCCCCCGGCCGCGTCGAGGAGTGTGTCAGACAGTATGAAAAAACAACCGGATTCAGGCATTCTGCAGGAAATAATAAAATTTCTGTCGAAAATACAGATTCTTTTGGCATACAAACGGACATGGTCATGAACTTTGCAAATGCGCGCCATTCAGGAGGGGGATATCTGACAGGGGCTAACGCACAGGAGGAAGCTCTGTGCCGCCAGTCAACCTTATATGCTTCGATAAATTCCAGGGAAGCGAATCAGATGTACGCGGCTAACCAGAATGTCAGAGATTTTGATACCGACTACCTGCTTGTTTCTCCCTGCGTTGAAGTCTTCAGGAACCGGGATCTTTCCTTCCGCGAAAGGCCTTTCACGACTTCAGTTGTGACTATGGCTGCACCAAACAGAATGGGAAGGGCAAGGGATATATCTGATGACCGGCTGCGGGAATACTATCGTCACAGAATCAGACAGATGCTCTGTGTAGCCGTCTCGAGAAAAATACACACGATCACTCTCGGAGCCTGGGGATGTGGTGCCTTTCGCAATGACCCTCGGGAAGTTGCAGCCGCATTTAAATATGTGCTGGTCGACGAAGGACTTGCGGATGCTTTTGAAGCCGTAGTTTTCGCCATTCCGAAGGCGCACAATCCCTGCCATGATAATCATGAGCGGTTCAAAAAAATATTCGAAGTTTAAATACGGGAAAAGATCTCCAGATACAGCGCATGATACAATTCCGCAAATGGAACCGCGGATTCATCCGCATTGTTGTGAATCCGCAGCTGCGGTCAGGGATTTTTCGGCACGTGACTTTATCTGCTCCCAATTTGCTTTCGTCACCTCAGAGAGATTCATCCGGGAGCGTTCTTCTGCCATGGCGCTTTTCAGCCACTTCCGATAGTCGTTGCTTTTAGGGCTTTTATGAGAATCGGCCTGCTGCTTCATGATTTTTTTAAATTCGGATTGCACCTTCTGCTGATCAGTTTTCCAACTGATCAGGTCATCTGCTTCCCGTGTGTTGAGCTCAGATGTCTGTCCGGACATTCCATCATTACGATATAGTCTTTCAATGTATTTTTTCTGAGAATCCGTAATTCTGTTGCATTCAGATGCCCTTCGAGACGTCTTATCCCACAGGAACCACTTATACTTCCGGGTGGTTTCCAGATATGCGCGAATCAGATGAAGCATTTCTTTTTCCTCCATCGGTTCGGAGATGCACTTCAAGTGGGGTATTTCAAAAAAAGCATGAACCTTGCCTTCGTCATCCGGATCAGAGATCCAGATTTTCCCGTCAAAGGCAGACTTGATATAACGCGAATAGCCGTTCAGATAACTGCGATGGACACAGAGTCCATCATCGTCATCCGGTTCTATACGATCCTTGATTTCCCGGGCAAGAGCCTTGTAACCATCAGCAGCTTTGCTACGGATCACCGCCTCAAAGTCTTCTGACAACATAAGACAGGTTCGCGCAGAAAGGTCAATGCGTTGCAACAGGGCACCAAGTTCGGAATCCTGTGCCTTGCAAAGCCCCCCGGAATTTTCTGCAAGTTTTATCTCACTGTGGGAAATCTTTTTATCACAGTCATCGGGAAGCAGGGCGGGGTCGATGCCAAACAGTGCCAGCGCATTGCATGGCGGGTCGTCCGACCAATCCCCCGGTAAGATATCAATTATCAGACAGCTCTCCTTCCCCGGATATAGACGGACACCACGGCCGATAATCTGTTCATACAGGACGTCGTTTTTTGTCGGGCGGTCGTTGATGATCACCTCCGTTGATGGCAGATCCGTCCCCTCTGTCAATATCATGCAATTAACAATTGCGTGTATATATCCGCGGCGATAGCTGTTAATTACCCAGCTGCGATGATCCGGGTCATCGGTTCCGGACAACATCGCCACTGTACATCGCTCGAATTCTGGCAGCAACCGCCGTAATATACGAAAAACGGATTCACATCGTTCAATGGTCGGGCAGTAAATTAAAGTCTGTTTTCCTCTTGCGTGCTCGATGTAAGCTCTGGCAGTAACACTGTCATTATTTGAGTTTCTCATTGTGCTGGAAAGAGATCCGGATGAATAGTCGCCTGCTGTCAGTGCGACTCCGGTCAGATGATAACTGGTTGTAATACGCAGATACCGAAGGTCTGAAAGATATCCGTTCAGAATCCCCCACTTCATGTCACGGCAGAAGCAGACGGAATCGAAAATTTCATCAAGTTCCTGTCCGTCAGCGCGTTTCGGCGTAGCCGTCAGACCGATAAGTTTGCGCGGATGGAAGTAATGAACTACTTTTTTATACGTATCAGCGACAGCATGTTGCGCCTCGTCAAGTATGATGGTGTCAAATGCATATGGCGAGAACGATTGAAGTCGACCGTCTCTGCTGATACTTTGTATGCTGGCACTGACGACGTCCTCGCAATTCGAAGTTTTGTCGGCTTTTTCCACACCGAAGCTCATGCCTCTGGCGGAAAAATATTTTTGAGGCTGATATACCAGTTCATCGCGGTGAGAAAGCCATAATACCCTGCCATGAAAATCGAGATTGGCAGCCACCAGTGTCTTTCCAAGACCGGTTGCGAGAGCTACGACAGTACGGCTCCCGTCGGGAAGACTGTTCACGACATCAATACACTCTTTTTGGTAATCTCTTAATTCTTGTATGCCTGCCGGCATGACTGTTCTTTTGTTGTTATTCATAATATCGCAAATAGGTTTGTCCAAAATTGTTTTACCGTATTATCGCAGCTTTGATTTTACCGGCCCGTTTTCAAGCATGTTTCCCCGCTTAACGTTAACGGCTTATAGTTCTACTGTATCACTTGTTCCTTCACGCGTGAATATAGTGTCGGTACAGAAATATCAGAAGTTATATGAAATTTGATCAGGATGTTGAAAACTGATGTAACAGGAGGAAAAAACGAAATGTGCGGAAAGAAAAAAAAGAGTAAAATGACTGGTCTTTCCATTGTCGGCTTTACCGGCTGGAAGGGCGGAACGCCGCTTAAGACACTGGAGATTTTCTTTGAGAGCTGCCTGTGTGCCTATGAACGAGTTCGATATGGCTTCTGTTTTCGTGACACCTGGGACATCGACACCTGGTTTATGAAGGTGATGCCAGGGATGCTGACATATCTCCGGGACAATCGGGACGGCAGCCCGGACCTTGCGGGAAAAGAAGACGGAGATCCAAACCGGACGGATGATGAAGCAGATATCCACGAGACGTGGACAAAGGAGCTGAATAAATTAATTTTTCTGCTCAATGAAATGAATGAAAATACATGCAGAAGGAAAAACCCGTATCAGGAAGACTATGACAGATGCAAGTCGGAATTTTCAGAGAAATATGGATCGTGCGGGGAAAAGCTCTGCACAGAAGAGGAACTGGAAAAGGGCAGAAAAGAGGGAACGCAGATCTGTCATTTCATGAGCGAACTGCCGGAATATAAAAATATTTTCAACGCATATTGGAAGGAAGAGGATGCCCTCTTCCAATATCGCGAAAAATGCAAGGATGGATTTTTCAGACTGTTCTCGAAATATTTTCATAATCTGTGGGATTAAAGAACTATGCCGAACACAATACAGCATCTGTTGAAAAGGAAGCATCAAAGGGGAGAGCCATGACAGCAAGAACAGTTACCTTCGGAAAAAACTGGGTCAGACTGAAACCAGGATTCTGGGCGAAAATCAGGGGAAGATGCGAGTATGCAGTTCTGGACCTTTTACTTGATGACGGCGATTTTTTTCTGGATCGTTTTTTTATCAGCAGCAAAATACGGGTCTGGTATCCGGCACATAGTGAATACCGGCATCCCGATTACCCGCATTGTACGGTATACTTTATCCAGGTAAAAAAGGAAGATGAAGCCAAAGCAATAGATGCCATGAATAATATGTATGACCGTGCACCGCTTATGGAACATTCAGATGAATACGTGAAATCGATTCGATGGCTGGAAAGCCTTATAATATCACCTGATAAACCAGATGTTTGATAACGGTCGAAGGAGATACCGTGTGACAGCGATCGGAAACATGCGGAAGACACTCTCCTGAGGGAAAAGCCGGATATCCTGATCACGCATGAAGATCCGCACAGTGTTTTCGATGATGGGGATCTTGGGGCGGACACCCGGACACCGGTCACGGATAGGCCAGACTGTATATTGAGCCTGATCCATGAGAAACATTCCCCGCTGATAAACTGGTATTTCTTCTGAAGATTTGAAAGATCACGTAGCATTTTTCATTACTGACCTGATAAGAGAAAGCACCTCTCTAAATGCATGATTCGATACTCTGATTGTCAGGATGCGGATCCGGATGACAGTTGCCGGCCAGAAATCTATTGCAGAATACGACACCGGTTTAGGAGGTGCCGGAAGAGCAACCTCGGCAAAAGTAACTTCAGGTTCAGCGGGAAGGGCCGCCATCTGTGCATCGTGCACCTCACGGCGCAACTGATGCTGCCAGTAATAAAAGGTTTTGATCTTGATACCGTTCTGTTCACACCAGACCTTTCTTGTAAGACCGCTGGCATTACAGGCATGGATGATATCAAGCCACCGTTGATGACGGACATCGGAAGTAATCTTGTCCATGGTCCTTAGTCACCTTTGGAATAGTCGAAAAAATCTTGGATTTTTTCACCTCCATTATCCCAAAGTGCAGTCAGCGGATTCCAACGGACGGTTTTGCGGAGCAAAACGGACGCGATGCGGAGCGAGCGGACTAATCTATAGCTATTGATAACCTACGCAACTCCTATAATGAATGAGGCCATCGAGAGATGGACTAATCATTAAGGAAGATGCCGTATATTAGATTACAAGAGCATCATTATCAAGCGGTATGCACTGAAGATGAGCTATAAGGAGCTCGCAGATGAATTCAGTGCAAGCAAATCCAGAATCAACGACTTCATGCGTGCTTTCGAGAAGTGCGAAAAGTTGTCGTATCCTCTTCCGGAGGGGATCACGAATTACGCGATCTATGAACTTGTCTACGGGCATGAACCCGGAACCAATAATCGGTGTGTTGATTATGAGCAGCCTGATTTTGCAAAGGTGCATCAGCAGATGGAAGAACGTAAGAACATGACGCTCGTCTACCTGTGGGGAAAGTACCAGAAAGACTGCAATGCCAAAGAGGTAAAGCCCTATCAATACCGGCAGTTCTGTGATCTTTACGCCCGCTGGTGCGATGAAAACTATGAGACACTGCACATCCAGGCTGTCATCGGACAGAAGATGGAGGTCGACTTCGCCGGAAAGACGTTTGATCTGATCGATAAGCTTACTGGCGAGATTACTGTTATTGTCGTGTTCGTTGCTGTGCTTCCGTATTCGCAGTACATCTATGCGGAAGGGATGGTATCAACGGTGGAGCCACAGTGGATCGAAGTTAACAACCACTCCCTGGATTACTTCGGCGGCGTTCCGACCATTGTTATCTGCGATAACTGGAAGCAGGCCGTAACAGCCAACAAGGACTGGATTGATCCAGATCTGAATAAGGATTATGCAGCATGGGCGAACCATAACCACACCGTGATCCTTCCGGCAAAAGTCCGCAAGCCCAAATGGAAAAGCAGCGTAGAAAATGCTGTGGGTATCCTTGAGAAAGGATTATTCCACGATCTGGAGGAGAACCGGTACTTTTCTCTGGAGCAGTTTAATAGGGATCTGTGGTCAAAACTGGATGCATTGTACCATGAAAACTTCAAAAAGAAGGACTACAGCAGGTATGATCAGTGGACTGAAGAACGGCATGAATTGCTGCCGCTTCCCTCCGTGCATTACGAGTACATGGAGAGAAGGACAGCAAAAGTGTCTGGCGATTTCAACATCCGCTTCGACAACGCTTATTATAGCGTAGACAAAGCTTATCTGCACAAAAGTGTTATGGTTGCAGCTACTGCATCTACAGTCAATATCTATTCCATGAAGGGTGAACTGATCGTCAGTTGGCGCAGGGCAACTCGTCGCGGAGAATGGCTGACAGATCCAGCTCATCTTCCGGAAAGCTATAAGCAGATGTCCGAATGGAACGCTGCCTATTTTACAAGGAAGGCGATGACGGTTGGCCCGAATACGGTGAAAGTCATTGAGCACATCCTGAAAAGCCGGGAGCATGAAGAACAGACTTATCGTCTTTGCCTGGGCATTCTGAACTATACGAAGAAGTACAGCAAGCTTGCTCTGGAAGACTGCTGCAAGATGGCAATCGAGACGAGTCATATCTCGTATTCTTTTATAAAGAACTCAATAGCTGCCATTGCTGAGGATATCGGAACTGCGGGTTAGAACACAAAACTTAACGAGGAACGGAACAAGGGTGCCTTTGTCATGGGGCCGCATGCCGGCGATTTGGAACAGTTGCTCTCCAAGAGCAGCAAGCTGGCCAAGGAGGTGCGTGATGAAGAAGCTTGACCGTATTAATGAGCTTGTCGATGAACTCAACGAGCTGAAACTTTCCAACATGGCAGGTGCCCTTGACTCGCTGTATCACTCCGGAAGTTTTGATCATCTGGACGGTGTCTCATTGCTGGAACAGGTGAAGGAACCGGAATATCAGGCCAAGACATCCCAGCGGTTCCAAAACCGTCTGAAACGGGCTCATCTGGCCGGAGGACCCCAATCATTGGATCAATGTAATGATTCCGCTGAGCGGCTCTATCTGCCGCCAGATATCAACTCGACGCTGTCGTCACTTGATTTCATCAGGGAAGGCCTGAATGTATGTATTCTCGGCCCTTCAGACAGCGGGAAATCGTATCTGGCAAAGGCGCTTGGAATACAAGCATGCCTGAATTATCGCGTGATGTACCATCATTGCGAAGAATTCCTTGAAACAATGGTGGCGTTGAAACAGGCCGACTATGCCAAGCATCAGAAGAAGGTTCGTTTTTATCTGAACATGGATCTGCTGATACTGGATGATTTTTTGCTTCATACCATAACTGATGAGCGGGAGATTAAAGTCCTCTTTGAAGTCATGGAGAAACGCAGTGAATTATCAAGGTGCACGATTGTATGCTCTCAGAGAGAGCCGAACAACTGGGCTTCGATGATCCTTAACGATGAGGTATCAGCCAATGCGATACTCAAGCGGGCAACAAAGCACTACACCGTAGTGATACAACCGAGGAACTAAACAATAAAATCAGGCGTTTCGGGGTGTCCGTTATGTTTCGCATAGCGTCCGCTCCGAAACGCATCGGAGTCCGTTGGGCTCCGCAGAATGCACCCAAAGGTCAGCTGAGTTTGACAGGTACTGACGATTTACCATTTACCTACAAAGGATCCGCAAGCGTGTGAACACCTGCGGATCCTTTGTTTAAAATGAGGGGGAAATATCGTCTCAACTATTTTTTTTCTTCGGCGCTTTCGTGATCTTCATCCTCTTCGTCCTCTTCAGTCCTCCTCGAATACCGCAGGCACATCCAAAAATCACGCATATTGGAAATTCCAAATGGACGTCCCTCCTGCACTGCCTGCTCTTCTGTCAGTACCCCGGAGTCAAGAAGATCTCCAAGGACGATCACAGCGCCCTTGTCAATTCCACCTTGTTCCAAACGCTCGGCAACATCGATCATCGACTGGATCGGTTTTCTTTTTCTCTCGGTGCCGAGTTCTGACGGCAGTGACTCTGCGTATTCGCGGAACTCTTGTTCTCCGGCATAACCATAGAATTCTGCCACAGCATCAAGCTGTTCCTTTGTCAGAGCGCCATCCGTATACAGCCTATGCAGCATGATCGCGCGACCTTTTTCTTTTCCCTTGTCTTCCAAACGTTGTGCTACTGGATCGATCATTCTTTTTCTCCTTCCTTTTCTTGTTTTTCTGTATGTTGTTCCTGGTTCGCAGGAATATTCGCAGACATTTCGCTGTCGATCTTTTCAATGGCAGAAATCCGCTGCGAAAGCGTCGGATGCGAGTAGTGCAGTGCAACTTCCGCCGGATGCGGGTTAATGTCGGACAGTGATTCCTTCGTGAGCTTTTTCAGCGCGGCGATCAGCGCCTGCCCGTACCCGGACTTTGCCGCGAATGCGTCCGCCTGGTATTCATGCCCACGTGACATGCGATTGCTGACAGCTTCCAAAACCGTCGTAACCGGCCAGAGAATCACCCCGAGCAGCGCCGTACCAAAGTAATAGTTCATTCCATCAAAACCGAAAGCAGTGTACAGCTGCGGAATGTTCAGGACAATCGCAAGCGAAGAAAAGATGATCAGCAGGTTGATGATGGTGAACGGCAGGGATTTGGCAGTGTGATGGTATTTTGCATGCCCGAACTCATGGGCGAACACCGCGGTGATCTCTTCTGTGGAATACTCATTCAACAGGTTGTCATCAAGAGAAATCGTCTTCATGCTTCCAAATCCCGCACAGAAGGCATTTGCTGTCGTCGTCCTCCTGCTCGCATCACGCACGACGATTTTCCGTACACGGATACCGTTCTTGTCACAGAGCGTAAGAAGAGAATCTTTTAACTCGCCATCTTCCAACGGCTGGAACTTGTTGAAGATCCGCATAAGGGGAACGATGACCAGCGCCAGAAGCGTGATAAATCCCATCATGACAAGAGAACAAAGCAGGATGGCTGCATTTCCGAAAAGATCAAACAAAACCATGATCACAACGACAACGATATACGCAAGGGCCACTCCAATACCGAGGTTTTTCACAGCATCCAGCCAGAACGTCTTTCTGGTCGAGGTATTGAGGCCGTACTTTTCTTCCAAAACGAATGTGTCGTAATAATCGAAAGGGATGCCGATGATTGATGATGCCAGGGAAAAGACCACTACGAGGGCAAGGTACTTGGCAAATACGTTCATCCCGGCAAACCGGTTGAACACCCACGCATAGGCGTTGGAAACCAACAGAAAAAGGTTGAAAGTAATTTCAACAATGTCTGAAATCGTCTCGAATTTCCCTCCTTCTCTCTCATAGGCGATCCATTTTTCGTATTCCTCCTCATTGTAGACATCCCGTACATTGGCAGGAAGCTCTTTTTTGAGATACTGCGAATCAAGGTAGTCGATGACCGCATCGAAACCCTTTTTCGACAGATAAAGCAAGACGATCATTAATTTAACCAAGTTGAAGTTTTCCTCCTCATATTTTTGTATTCCTTGGATGGACGTAAACAGATATTTTAGCATCAAGACGTCACCCCCGCACACGGGGAAAGATAGGAACGATTATCACCGGGAAGGAAATCGATGTAGCGTCACCCCCCCCCCGGATTCGGGGAAAGGTATACACATTTCGTTGACTGCATATGCGCGGCTGACGTCATCCCCGGACGCGGGGAATAAATGATTCCCGTTTTGTATACTGATAAGTTTCTTGGGCTTCATCCCCGGATGCGGGGACAAGATATACAATGTCTTACTGCATTGCATTGGCGGCGATTTCCTTGTCCACCTTCACCTTGTGCGCGGCATCATCAGCGGAAAGCCCGCGCTTGTACCAGCGGATGGCCTTGATGATATTCTGTGATCCTTCGCCAAAAACCTGTTCCAGAAATTGAAGCAGATCTTCTTTGCTCGGGTCGTCCTGCAGCATGAAGTCGATTTTCCTTCTCGACCAGAAATCCTGCCCAAATGTCTTCAGAGAAGCATAATCCTTGAACTTTTTCTTGGTATTACGAAAATGCAGAATGCCCGCCGTACACTTTGCATTGATTTGATGCTTTGCAACGAACTGATCTTTCGGAAGGTTCTCCGGCGTATGTCTCAAAGCAGCCGGCAGGGCCGCGTCCTGCGCCTGTTTCTGCTTACGCTTCCGAGCCTTGTCAGATGCCGGAGCATCAGCGAGATAACCCCGGTCTGTCAGCGTCGGGCGCTGCATGGCTTCCATGCACATGCTGTCGCACATTTCGTTGTACTCATTTCCGTTGTGCCCGCGCACCCATGTGGTTTCCATGGAATAGCCGGAAATGATCCGGTCTATCTTCCGCCACAGATCAGCGTTTTTCTTTCTTCCTCATACGCCAGAAAGACAGTTCAGGGTGTACTGGGAATCGGAATACAAATGGATTTTCGACCCGGGCTCCACCTGATCAAGGCCAAGCATCACCGCGCGCATTTCCATGCGGATGTTGGTGGTGGCAAAATACCCTTCCGAACATTTTCTTGCGACGTTCCCGTCGGAGTCCACAATCACGCAGGTAGCCCCGCCCTTTCCTCCGGAGTTCACATCGCAGCCGCCATCGGTGTAGATGGTGTAGGACCCCCTTGGCAAACGATCAATCTTTGCTGCCTTTTCCTCATCCGGATTTTCATAAGCCTCAGCCTGCGGGGTCAAATCGGGCGCAGATTCCATTTTCTTTTCCTGTTCTGGGACATAATCATTTATGCTTGACACTGTTTTTTTTATTTTCAAGTTAGCACTGTTTTTTTATTTTCAAGTTAGCATGATATATTTTCCCATATATATTATGGTCGATTTTTCATCGAAAATTTCTGTACGTGCGGATTTTTTAAATTTTTTTTTGCCGCGACAAGAAAACGCGAGCCGCCTTACCAGGCAAGCCCGGTGGTTATGCCGCGGCTCGGTTAAAAAATATATCTTCTCACCAGTCCAGTTCTCCACCCGGGCCTAGGTCCTCTTCTGTGATTTCTTCATAAGGTTTTCCGTAAAAATCTTCAAACATTTGAACGGTGGTCTTTTCCTTCTTCAAAAAAATACCTCCATCTTTCATTTCGCACTCGATGTGATCTCCGTTTTTCAAATTCAATGTCTTGTCGTCCAATGTTGTGCTTTTGTTTTTGCCTTTTTCTTCTAGATCTTTGAGCTGTCGTTCTCGCATCCTCACATTCGCCCCAAACTGCTCATATACTTGTTTTGCTTCCGGGTCTTGGGCTATGAGCTTTTCCAATTTTTTCCCTTCCTGTTCCATGTCGACTCGTACTTCTCCCATGCTGTAATCCGCGATTTTATTCCTCACCAAAAGAAAGTTTATCCGTCACATTATCAGAAGGTACGGTGTAGTTTAATCTGATGGAATCAGCGTCAGATTATTCTATGCCGTACGTTTGTGTTATCATAGATGCCGTTGCACGAAAAAATAGCAGACCCGCACCCTGAGAAAGTCAGCCTGCTATCAACCAACACACGTATAACACCCACCTGCTTGCGCGGCGCGGACATTAATTACGTGTATCACAGATACTATGATAACAGTCCTCGTCAATGAAAACAATCCGGTTTCTCAGGATTTGACTCCGTCATCAATTCACTCCAAATCCATCGCATCTTCTGCTCCTGCGGCCATACCGGCTGTCTGCACATCCATGGGTACTACACGCGCCGCGTGAAAACACCGGCGGGAACCGTGATCCTCCGTATCCTGCGGCTGAAATTCGCGGAATGCGGGCATACACACGCCGTCCTTCTTTCATCCCTTGTGCCGCACTCCCAGATCGCGCTGAATGACCAGCGGCAGATCGTGTCAGCATACGAAAAAAGAGCAGCCGCAACGCCGTCTGTGACAGCAACAGTTCTATCGATGAGAATAACGTCAAGTATGTCATACGCAGCTACCGCCGCCACTGGCGTGAACGTCTGCGCTCTGAAGGAATCGGGCTGTCCCCCGCCGACCTCCTGATCCGTGTGTATTTACAGAGGCCTTCGAAGGAACTGGTATAGGAACATCGACCATAACTTGTCCGATTGAGTTTTGCCTCTTTGGCAAGCGTTGATGGATCCTTGTGGAGTTCTTTCGCGATGGCGCGGAAAGACTTTTTCTGATCCAGTCCTGCCTGGAAGGTAGAACGATCATCCAGGGTAAGGTGTTTTCCGTTTCCTTTGATCTCTTTGCTCATGATTCCTTCCTTTCCAACTGCGGGCGGAACCAGTATAAAGTATAGACCAAAAATCGCGAGATATCCTGCAAGACTTATTTCTATGGGTGTGTAGAAGTTAGATTTTCATTTGACCATCTGAATAGAAGAAAGGACAGAAAGGAAAAAACTAATGCTACGATACACCCCTGTATTATAATTGAGTTTAAGAGAAAACAAGGTGTTTCTGCACACCTCATTCAGAATCAAAATATTACAGAGGTATATCCATGAACAAAATAACTAAACCAGACATCCTTCATGATGATAACAATATAGATCTCGTGGATCTAAAGAACCAGACCCTGGCCGACATCGATCAGGCAGTACGAATAATCAATATCCCTGACAGTAAGAAATGGCATGAATATCTTCTGATCATTATGTGGATACCGATCGAAGAAATAATTACATGCTATGTGTGGATGGGAAATTCTGATGATTCTTCTCTTTCAAAGGCTGCATGGAACAGCAAATCCGCCTATGAAAAAGTGAAATACTTATACGATCGTCCCCATGATGCCAAACCGGAAATCATGGAAGAGGATCTTATATTTTTTGATGAACTTCGGCAACTTCGGGATGCCGTATCGAAACGTTATATCACAGACAAGCAGGCGCTTCTCGAAAAGAAAAGCGAAAAAAAACATTTCAGAGGCAGATGGGTTGGCTTTTACAAATTCTTGCATGCCATTAACGCTTTTATAAAAACCATTGATAAAAATTCCAGAATCTATAGCTTCAACAATTTATTACCCTCAATCTCTCTGTCTGATTACTATAAAAGTGATCATACAGATGAATATAAAAAAGAAGAGTTCCAATGGATATACAGCCATATATACTCGTCGGGGCTTGAAACTATTCCATTGATCTCTGTCATGCACTCAGTTGCTGAAGATTATATCACGCAGATTCTGATAAAAGAGGGTTATGCCATTGAGCACCATGATCCTGAGCACTCAGGAAGAATAGTGATAACCGAAACTTCCGGAAATAATACTTGTAAAGCAAAAGTTACTTCGGTGATTGATTTCCTTTCAAGTTCATTAGAAACACCTTCAGGTCAGAAAAGCGAAACAGATATCCTCCGGTATCATCCCCGGACGCTGGAACGTACAACAATCGAAGGATTTCTTACATTCAGAAAACTGCGTAACTGCATGATGCACTCCCTTCAGATTAATGAAGAATATATGAATGATGCCATCGGTGTCTGGATGGTCATCATGTGCGGCTATTATTTTACTGATACAGACGGTGAAAATGAAATCCTTAGGCAAATGCGTTTATTCCAGACCAGAAATAATTTTATGGAAGAACTTTCTGATCTCAAGACCCTGATTGATAATCAGCATAAATTCGCGGCTGAAAACCTCGGGACTGTAACTGTCGAAATGGATTATGCGCTGCAGATGATAAAGGACATTGAACGAGAGAGACATCAATATGCCTCATTAAAATATAGAGATGCCTCGATAAACGAGGATGACGCCCTTGAACTATTCAGTAATAATATTCTGGAAAAGGCTCAGGGGTATTATGAAAAATCCTTGAGGAGCACCTATATGTTAAAGGCGGAATGGGATGTTGAGGAAGCCCTTGGTAAGGATAAATCAAATCTCCTGACGGATGATGAACGTCGATTTCTTGTTACAGGCTATCTGTTGGCGGAGCAAACGAAACGTTTTGGCGAAAGTATCGACTTTTCCGGACCAGTTATTGAATTTACAAAAGCACTGGAACGGATTCTCCATCGTATCATATGGAAACCAGCGAAAAAATCTATAGGGCACTGGCAAAATGCTGAATTGGTCGATAAAATCAACCAGGACAATATGACCTTAGGCAGCTATGAATTTCTTATTAAAGATGATTATTTTTACACATTTCGTGACGCGGCAAATCTTCCGGACATAGACTGGAGGGGAAGCGTTTTGGCAACTATAGATGATGTACGAAAACAGATAAGGAATATGGCTTCTCACAAAGACAGAGTCTCGCAGAAAGCACTGGATGATTGCATTAAAAAATTGACCAAAGGAGAAAATTCTCTGATTTACCAATTATTATAAAGTTCCCATATAACGTCTGTCTATAGTCTGTGATTTTTTCTGCTACCCGTTCCATCTCTCTTCGATACTCCGTAATGCTCATTCCTGTCCATATGCATTTTGCGCCGCCGAGTGGCCGCTGGTGCGTTGAGAGTGGCCACCCGGCGCTATGAGTGGCCGGTGCTTATTCGGCTACTTTATGTTCAATCATGACATTGTAATGCTTCGTTACCCTCTTCAGGATAGAATTGGACGATACCTCGTCCTCCATCAGCATTGACGGCCATGCCTTAGGTTCGCGTTGTGAGCAGATAATACAGCTGGATAATGGTGAGAAAAGTCGTATTTAATTTGTCCGAAAACTTGACATAGAACCATTCCGATGTTCTGCTGCCGACACCATTCTTCAACAGTAAGGCCACTCTGTATCCGGTCCTGGATCAAAGCAGCCCACTGCTGATCACGAACTTTTATGATATCGGGATCCATAGGTGATTCGCCTCCTTGTCGTTACGAAAGTGGCGAAAACTGTGAAAAATTTGCCGACTTTTGACAGTTTTCGCAAGTTGCGTTACCACCTTATTATCCCAAAATCATGAACTGGCCAATAGTGTACCGATTATTTACCGCTTACTTTACCTTCAATAGCAATAAGCTCATCTAAATAACTCTTCCCAGCATTGCCAAAGAAATAATCAGCATCTCTATAGAATCCACTTATAGATTTCTGTTTTTTAAGACCCAGGTTCAATACATGTTGAAGTCCAATGCCTTTTGTGTGTTTCATATGTAACCGTCTTAAGTTAGGTACGATTCATAATTATTTTGATCAAATGTGCTGTTTTTAATATCCTCTCTTAAATTAGTAAGAGCTGACTTGCATTTGATCAAAAAATTATTAAGCTTTTTGCTTTCATCTGATAAGTGAACATAAAAAAGAGCTCGATATCTGGTAAAATGTGATTGTCGACGTCATATCAAACCAGAAGAAGGAGCTCCTATGGCTATCTTAACAACCGCATCTCTTGAAAGCAATAAGCGTGTCAAAATTAATTTCAACGGCGGCGATTTATCCTCTGATGCAGGCATGCTCTTCATCAGTGAATTCGCCCGCAAGGTTGGCCTGACCAGCCTTGTAAAAAGAACCTTTAAAACAAATGATACGGCTAACCGCATACATGTGGATCCGGACAATCTTCTGCAGGTAATCTTTCAGATCATTGCGGCATATTTTGAAGATGACTGTGCGGATGAGCTCACAAATGAGCCTGTATTTACCGAAATCCTCCAGAAGAAAGTCCTGGCATCGCAGCCCACCCTTTCCAGGTTCTGAAACAGGATGGATGAAGATACCCTGAAGCAGCTTGACCTCATTGATCAGGCCATGCGGGATACTATCTATAACATCAAGCATCCCGACTTTATGCTCTTCGATCTGGACTCAACCCTCCTGAATACCTATGGAAAGCAGGAAGGAGAAGCGTTTAACTTCCATTACCAGGCACATGGATATCATCCTCTGCTCTGCTTCGACGGCATGACCGGGGATCTCCTGAAAGCAGAACTCCGTGATGGAACCCAGTACTGCAGCAAAGGATTCGGAGATTTCATGATCCCGCTGATGAAAGAATTCCGACTGAAGCACCCATCACTCGTCCAATACCTGCGCGGAGACAGTGGATTTGCTGCTCCGGAATTGTATGAAGCCTGTGAAGCAAATGGCTGCAAATATGCCATCCGGCTTAAAGAGAACGCCACTCTGCGCAAGCCTGCATCTGCCAAAGACGAAGTCCTGACACGACTATGCCGTTGTTTATGGGGAGTCCTCTTATCAGGCAGGCACCTGGTCGCATGCAAGAAGAGTAGTCTTCAAGATCGAGAAGCCGACGAACCAGTTTGTTCATATGTACACGTTCGTTGTCACAACGATGGAAACAGAGCCATACAACGTAATCTTGTTTTATTGCGGACGCGGGAAGATGGAAAATTTCATCAAAGAAGCCAAAAGCGGTTTCGACTTTGCCTCCGTCAGCAGTCATTCCCGTGTCGTAAATGCTAACCGGCTCCGTGTACATATGCTGGCATACAACATATTTAATTGGTTCCGCCGCCTGGTACTTTCCGCAAAGATGAGAAAGCTGCGGATTGATGCAATCCGGCTGAAGCTGCTGAAAATTGCTGCAAGAGCAGTACATTCAGCAGGTTATATCACCTTCAAGTTGTGTAGCAGCTGCCCTTATAAAGAAGAATTCTTTGAAACTCTCGCCAATATAAGAGCATTAAAACCTGCTCCATTGCTGGAATGACAACTGTTAACGCGGCCCTGCCGCCATAAACGAACCTTGGTTTTTGAATCAGCTACCTGCATTGTGGATAGGTCTATAAGTGTGCCCATTTTGATGTGGATAACTCGCCTTCAAAAGC
The DNA here is from genome assembly GCF_052119185.1 of Bilifractor sp. LCP19S3_H10. Lineage (NCBI taxonomy): Bacteria > Bacillati > Bacillota > Clostridia > Lachnospirales > Lachnospiraceae > Bilifractor > Bilifractor sp. LCP19S3_H10. The sequence continues at coordinate 37,254 of NZ_JBQKFT010000007.1, read as the reverse complement.
CATAGTTCAATTTTCAAGCGATTTCACCCGTGGTTTTGGGAAATTCCAGCCTCGGTGAATAATTCAGGTTTAATATAGCATTGCCCTATGTACACTTCAATTTTATACTAATTATATAAAGGGAAATGCATGATTTATATTGGGGCTGGCAAGGTATTGTTGAGTGATCCGATACCGTCAGGATGGCTTTGTGTTCTTGTGAAGAGAATATCGAATAGAGGTATCATAACAGATGGAGAGTGCATACGCGGGAGATCTGACTGATCGACAGATTTATGATACGTCGATCGGTCCAGTGTGTATGTCAAAAAGAGAATATCAGGATTATCAGGATCAGCTGGCTATGCGGCAGGCGAACCGGGAGAAAAATGATTCTGATAACAGAAATGAATGTCACGGAAACGAGGGGGAAGACAATGGCTGAATCAGAAAAAGTGGAGAAAAACATATTTCGGCAGACGAGAGATGATCTTGATCTTTCGCGGGAAAAGGCGAGTGAACTGCTGGAATTCATCACGCCTGAGCGCCTGGAGAAGATCGAGAGCGGCAAATCGCCGGCGCATCCGGAAGAAGTCCTGATGATGTCGAAGAAATATAAGCGGCCAGATCTCTGCAATTACTATTGTTCGCATGAGTGTCCAATCGGGAAACAGTATGTTCCGGAAATTCAGATGGATAATCTTCCTGGCATCGTATTACAGATGCTTGCATCGCTGAATTCCATGGATAAAGAAAAGAACCGCCTGATCGAGATCACGGCCGACGGGAAGATCGAGAAGGATGAGCTTCGTGATTTTGTAAAGATTCAGAAGGAACTGGAGAAAATCTCCGTTACGGTTGAGGCACTTCAACTCTGGTCAGAAAAAATGCTGGCTTCCGGCGTAATCGATATGGAAGAATACAATGCATATGTCGGGGAAGAATCATAAATCGTTTCAAATAATAACCAGAGGGTGGTCGGTTTGTGACAACGGCCACCCTTTTGCGTAGAAATTTGCTGTTTCAGATAAAAATCACCTCTCTTTTTTGCTAAAAGCGGCATGGCATCAGAGTCTGTCCGGAATTATGCTCTGTTTATCAAGTATTTGAGAAGCAGGCATCAGGTAAGGAACTTAGATGTCGGGATTCAGACTAATAAAACCCATAGAGAAAAATCCGGAAGTGAGACAGGAAGTGGCATGATTATGAATACAAGAGAACGAATTTTATCAATCCGGCTGGCGGAAGCGATAAAAAAGCAGCCGGAATATGCGAAAAGTCTTCAGCTCAGGTTCGTGATGAAAGAACCAACTGATAAACCGATGGCAATGCATAGTGACAGCAACTTGATAATTTCCAGATGAATTCAGACGGGAGGCAAAATGAATATGTGTAGTTTTCCTAAAGATCCTGCGGGCGGATTATTCGATTTCAATAAAGATGGCAAGCTTGATGCGGTTGAGTACACGCTGATGAACGATGTTCTCTATCATGACAGTGATGAAGATACGGATGATACGGAGGACAGCGACTTCGACGATATAGATGATGATATCAATGACGAAGAAGATGATGAGGATGAAGATGACGGTGACGATTCATTCTGACCGGTGACAACAGGGAAGTCATGATCCAGTCTGGCGATATGAGAACAGGTTAATGAACGGCAGGGATATCAGGGGAGGATCGCAGAGATGAGAAAGAGAGTCAGTTCAAAACAGAAGAAAATCCTGGTGTGGCTGATCGTTTCTGTCGCGATTGCTGCGTGTGTCGCCGGGTTTATTTGCTTCAAACAGACGCATACGATCGACCTGAATCAATATCTGACAATTGGCTATGAAGGCTATAACGGCTATGCAGAGCCGGTGGTGATCCTGGATGCCAAAGCTCTTGAACGTGATTACGGTGGCAGGATGCAGGATGCGCCTGAAAGTCTGTGGAAGGAATCAGATACAAAGGGTGTCAGCGATAGAGTGGCTTCCTTCTGCGAGAGGTATAAGGATGTGCCTTATGGCGGCTACGTGTACGCCGATGGAGATGTGAAAAACGGCAACATCGTACATTACCGTGGTACCGACCGGACGTCGTATGATGAATACTTTGGCTGTTGGGTGAAATCGGAAAGCTTTGACATAGCAGCAAAGGGCATCAAGGGTCTTGATGATGCGGACCCTTTTGAGGGCCTTAAGATTCAAACCACGGGCGGAAATTCCGAGGCAGTGGCGGAAGTGAATACAAATCTGATGAAGAGCCCGTTCTGCTATATTGATTTTCAGCTGAGTAAGAGCACATATCTTTCCAATGGTGACACGATTCGTGTGACCATACCGGAGAGTGATCTGGAATGGCTGGCCAGTGAAAATGACGGATATAAGCCGAAAAAGACCTCCCAGAAGTTTAAGGTGACAGGCCTGCCGCCGCTGACATCGTTCAATGCGGAGAGCACCCGCCGGGCAGAGCAGGAACAGTGGCAGCGGGCACAGGAAGCGCAGAAGGCAGCGACGGAGAAAGCGGCGGAAGAGGAAAAGGCTGCTTCCCAGGACAGTCATTTTTCAAACAGCGGCACCGGAGGCAATGCGGGCCGTAGCGGGAATTCCTATGATGCTGATGACGATGTCGACCCGGATAATCCTGACTATGAAGAGGGCGACGAGGATTTTGACGAGTACGATGACATAGAATATTATGATGATGACTGGGAAGGCGATTATTGAGGCTGTAGCCGGTACTCAATGACACAAAACTGCCGGGTTTAAATGTCTCTGAACTGCTCCGTATCATGTCAGAAAAGATGTTATGAGCAGGATGATCACAGGCTTATAGTGATGAAGGTAAGGGTGACCGGCAATATTTTAGAGGAGAAGCAATATGTCTTTTTCAATTGTTCGTCAGGATATTACAAAAATGCATGTCGACGCGATCGTTAATGCCGCGAATACAGAGCTTCTCATGGGCGGCGGTGTGTGCGGCGCGATCTTCAGCGCAGCAGGCGCGGACCAGATGCAGGAGGCCTGTGACCGGGTGGCACCGATCCACACAGGAGAAGCTGCCGTCACTCCGGCTTTCCGGCTGCCGGCAAAATATGTAATCCACGCGTCGGGACCGGTATACGATGGTCGCCATTCGGAGGAATGTGAGCGGCTGCTGCGCAGTGCGTATACAGAATCTCTGAAGTTTGCGGAGCAGAAAAAGTGCGCGAGCATTGCTTTTCCACTGATCTCCAGCGGAATTTACGGCTATCCGAAAGATCAGGCATTGCAGGTGGCAGTATCGGCAATCCGTGACTATCTTGCGGAGCACGAGATGGATGTGTATCTCGCCGTGTATGATCGGAGGTCCTTCCAGCTCAGTCAGGATCTGCTGGGCAATGTCGAGAGCTACATTGATGCGCATTATATAGATGAGCATATGCCCGGAGCGGTCAGCCAGAAGTTGCTGGATCAAATTCAGTTCAAGAGCTCCCGGACAGAAGCAGCACCGGAGGCATCAGAAACATTTTTATCCAATGCATCGTCCGAGGAAAGTGGCAGCCTTGAGGAATGGATCAATGATCTGGATGAGCCTTTTAATGTGACGCTGATGCGGCTGATCGATGCAAAGGGCTATACGGATGCTGAAGTATATAAGAAAGCCAACATTGACCGCAGGCTTTTTTCCAAGATACGGAGTTGCAGGGGATATCAGCCGGGAAAGCGCACGATCCTCGCACTCTGTATTGCTCTGGAGCTTGATCTGCAGCAGACGGAAGACCTGCTGGAGACAGCCGGCTATGCGCTTTCGCATAGCCGGAAATTTGATGTCATCGTGGAATATTTTATCGTCAATCATGACTATGACATCTACAGAATCAATGAAGTATTGTTCCATTATGACCAGCCGCTTCTCGGGGGCAATTAATGAAGTCAATATTGCCGTTATTTTTCGCGACCTGAGCTCATTCATTCTGTTTAATCGGGGAATAACTAGGAAAATTCGAAGGCCGGAAAGCGGTGCCGGCTTTTGTCGCTTTGCAGGCGACCAATCAGATACCTCTCTGTTGTATGGTTGATATAACCAATCGATCAACCACTATTGCAGGAGGTATTTGATTATGAAGAACGCAACAGAACTTGTTTTCATCCTCGACAAAAGCGGATCTATGCATGGTCTGGAGTCAGACACGATCGGAGGATTCAACAGCATGCTGGATGAGCAGAAGGAAAAAGACGGCGAATGCCGCATTACGACGGTACTGTTCGACAATACATATGAACTGCTGCACGACCGCATCGACATCCGGGCGGTGCATCCGATGACGAAAGAGGATTACCAGACCGGCGGAACAACGGCGTTGCTGGATGCCATCGGGAGGACGATTCACAAGATTGATGCCGTGCAGCAGAATACAGCAGAAGAGTACCGGGCTGATAAGGTGATCTTTGTCATCATCACGGATGGTATGGAAAATGCGAGCCGCGCGTACTCGCTGGCAGAGATCAGGAAGGAGATACGTCAGCACCGGGAAATGGATTGGCAGTTTATTTTTCTCGGTGCAAATATAGATGCGGTGGAAACCGCCGATGCATTTGGTATCGATAAGGAGATGGCAGCGGATTACGTTCCCGATGGGGAAGGCACGAGGCTGAACTATTCTGCGATCAGTAAAGTTGTCGCAGATTACCGCATGAACGACTGCATGCCGGCAGATGCGCTGAAGACTGTTCGCAGGGATATGAAGAAGCGAGGGAAAGCCCAGCGAAACAGGCGTTAATCTCGTACTATGACATTATTACCTTGTGAAGTTGATTGTCATAGATAAGGGGAGATGAAAAGGTGGGTACATTTACTTCAACGCACACATTTTCAAGCGCAGACGCCATGAATATTTATATCAACCTGATGGGGATTCAGCCGCAGGATATTGTGAGCATTACGGCGGACGGTGGGATATATACATTGGTTTATATCCTGCATACTTTTAAGCCGCAGAAAAAGAAATGAGAGAAAGAGAAATTTAACGAAGACGAACTGCCGATGCAGCAGCTGGATCAATCAGGAGAATAACGAAAAGAGTAACAAATGAAAGCCCACATTACAGAAGTGAAAAAGAAGATTGCGCCATATGTGCACAGTGCGTTTCTTGACAGTGATTATATTAACGAACAGGATCTTCCTGCAGTCAGCAAAAGCCTGTCACCGTATTCCAATGTCAAAGTAAGCGTAAACAAAACAAGGTTTGATGATGGATATTTTGAATGCAGGATTCAGGTGGATGCTCTTTTCGGCGGCGGAACACTCCGATACGAGATCCGTTCTCATGGAAAAAAGAAAAAATATTATGATCCGCTTTCATGGATAGATGAGATCGAAAAATGGGATGCTTTGCTGTTTTAAAGCTTTTATAAATCAAATGACAAACCCGGGGAAAAATGATTCCGGTAGAGGAAATGACAGTCGCAAAATTTGCATCCGCTGTCATGAAGGAGCTGCGCAAAAGGGAAAATAATACAGAATATCAACGAAAGATGGACGGCCCACGATGGCCGTCCTTTTTAGTGCCCGTATTTTGCTGTTTCAGATAAATTTCAGGGCCGCTTTTTGCTGTTCGCAGCATGGTGCGTAAGCCGATCAGGAATTATCCTGTATTTATCAGATATTTAAGAACCGGGAAGCGAAAATAAAGATCTGGAATTGTGAATTTAAGAGGATGGAATTCAGGCAATCAGGCAATCGGACAGCAAATTACAATCAGATATCCTCAGGATGGGAGGAAAAACAATATGACGACAAGAGAACGGATTTTATCAATCAGTCTGGCAGATACAATGAAGAAAAATCCGGAATATGCAGAGAGGCTTCATCTCAGGTTTGTGATGAAAGAACCCACGAAAACCCCCGACCCGGTGGATGCATGCGTACAAAACAGCAGCAGGAAATGATCGATCGGGTACTTTATAGGTAGGCTGCATGATTTGCAGGATGGATTGATTTAGTCGGACGTACTTTGAAGGAAAGTGGAATGTATTATCAGGTTGATGACACGACAGGGTGAAAAGGAGATAAAACGATGATTTTGGGAATAATTCTTAGCATTGCAGCAATATGGCTGTTTGTGGATTTTATCCACGTGATTTTTACATTGAGCTGGGGACTGCTGAAGATCAGTTTGATCATTCTCGGTATTCTGCTGTGGCCGGTAACACTGGCATTGCTTATTTCGCTGGGGTTAATAATAGCTGCTCTGCCGTTGATCCTGATCTGTGGAACAGTTGATCTGATTGGAAAAGCACTCAGTTGAGAATGAGGGAAAGGATAAGACATGAAATATGTAGTGATTGATCTGGAGATGTGTTATGTGCCAAAAGAAACAGCAGATAGATGCGGATGCAGGATGGAGATCATCCAAATCGGCGCAGTCCAGATGAATGGACAATTTCAGATAACCAATAAATTCAATACCTACGTGAAGCCGCAGTTTGGATATATCAATACTTTTATTCATAAGCTTACAGGAATCGCGAATAAAGATATTGCAGGTGCGCAGAATCTGAATGATGCACTGAAGGATTTTCGTAGCTGGCTTCCGAAAGAAGAATTCCGCGTGGTCTCCTGGAGTCTGACGGATCTGGACCAACTTCGTGAGGAAATGAGGATTAAAGGCATAGGCACTTCGGAAACTGATAGAATTGCAGATCGATGGATCGATGCCCAGGCCATGTTTAATGAAAAAATGCGGAGCCAGTCACCTTTTGCATTATCAGATGCGTTGTTTATCGCGGATATCGATACAGTCGGCAGTGCACATGACGGATTAGCCGATGCATATAACACAGCGGTCCTGTTTGCCAGGATGATGCAGAATACTTTGAAAATAAATGATTACTATATCAATGCAAAACGTGATAGTTCAACGCTTGGTTATACACTTGCGGACATGCTCGGAAATATAGCACTCACTGCATAGAAAGGTAGGCGGAACAATAAAATGTACGATGAAAGCAAAGAAATCAGAGAAGCTGTATTTTCCGGCGAAAAAGCACTGGTGAGTCTGAAAGATGCAAAGCGCTATCTTGACAGTGCCAGAAACTGGGGTGTGGTGGATATCTTCGGCGGCGATCTTTTTTCCGGGCTGATGAAGCATTCAAACATTGATAAAGCTTCACAGGCAATGGATCGTGCGAAGCACGATCTGCGGGATTTTCAGCAGGAACTGCATGATGTATATGATCTGCCCGATATGCACATCGATATGGGAGATTTTATGACATTTGCCGATTACTTCTTTGACGGATTTATTGTGGATTTTATGGTGCAGTCAAAGATCAACGAGGCGCGTCAGCAGGTGAACAATGCAATCAGCCGTGTGGAGGGCATCTTACGGCAGATTCGCAGCAGAACATAAATATGATGCGGCCATAGTGAATAATTGTAAGAAATATGGAGGTAATTATCATGGAAGATCAGAATATGAATCAGAATCAAACGAATCAGTATCAGATCATGAATCAGAACCAGAATATGAACCAGGATCTTAATCATGAACCGGAAAAGAAGACAGGAAAAATAAAGAAGACACTGGTGAAAATTTACCGGATTGTTTCAATCGTTGCCATTGTGCTTGTGATCAGCTTTGTTATCTACCGTGTAGATGCTAAAAAAAGCCCGGATGAACCGGATCCAGTAGTGACAGTGAAGACGAAAAGTGTCAGCTTCGATAATATTGGAGAACTGGCCACGCAGGAAGTCTACTGCAATGAGATTGGCACTTCTGAGAAGCCGGCAAAACAGATTTTTAATGTGGATATTCCGTTTACATCCAGCAAATGTATCTATACCTGCGGCGTGACAGTCAAAGCGGGATGCGATTTTTCTGAAATCACATGGGATGAGAATAATAATGTGGTGAAGGTTAAACTTCCGGCAATGCGTATTTTGGACTCAGAAATCGATAATGATTCCTATGCTGTTTATGACGAAGACAGCAGCGTGTTCAATCCGATTAAGTCGGAGGATGTGAATCTCAGCTTTATGGAACTCAAGGCGCAGGCAGAGGCAGATGCAGAGAAGACAGGAATTCTGACGAAGGCCACGGAAAATGCCGAGACGCTGATCAGGGATAAATTTATTGAAGCAGGATACACGGAGGATAATGGATACACAATCGTCTTTGAAACCACGCCGTCGGAAGAAAACAATGAGGAAAACGGGGGCTCTGAAGAAAATTAATCAGCAGGGCAATGATGAGACTGAATCCGGATTTATTCTTGATGGAAGTATAGCAGAATATATTATTCATGTAGAGAGGAGCAGACTGGTTGAATGGATTTCAGATTTGGCAATATAGCAGCAGTATATTATGAGATCCTTGGAGAAAAAATGCCAAGGCAGCTTGAACTGCTGGATGCCTGGTTTCCGGGACTTATCGTTGTGGCAGATGAATCAGATGGCGAGACGAAGCGGGACGCTGAATATATGGATCAGGAATATGTGATCCATGCGGTGAAATACCATGGAAAACTCTATTCCGGAGAAAGCGCCAGGGTATCACAGATCACCGGAAGACTGGTCGGCACGGCCACCGGCAACAAAGAGAAAGAACGGAAAAGCGCAGAGCTTATTCAGAAACATGTGGCGGAATGCTTTGTCAGGGATATGACACTTACGCCGCGGCTGAAGGATAACACAGTGAAGCTGTTTCATCACTTTTCGCCCGAACAGGAAAATGAGATGCGTGACCGGATTCAACAGGCGATCATGGAACTCTCGGGTGACAGGCAGGCCAAAGATGCTGACGAGAAGCAGGAGGAAGCTTTTCCCATGAACGACGAGGCATTCGACGGGACGATCTGGAACGCGGAATATCAGCTGAATCTTTCTTCACACAGCGGATTTTGCAACGCATACCTCTGGCTGATGACCGGAAGCCTTCTCCGGAATGAGATCGGGCGCGTTCTTCGTATGTATGACAGCTCCTTTATTGCGATTCACCGGCAGCACGGTGAAACCTGGGAATTGATGGACAAGCTGAATTATCTGCTGCATCCGGAGGAATATGAATACACATTTGACGGCGATGAAGAGGATCTGGAGGAGCGTTTTCCGGATGTCGAATGGTACTGCGACGAATGCGGAGCCCACCTCAATGAACAGGAAGGCTTTGACGATCATCTGCCGGCACGGAAGTGCAGGGTGTGCGGGTATGAAAATAAACTGGATATCAGCGAGATCTACGAGAACGACGAAGACTGGCAGAATCAGATCCGTCCGGTAGACGCCGGTAAATTTGCAAATGCGGTGGAGAGAAGAAGACAGGAACTTCAGGAAAAGGAAACGACAAACACATCGAAAAATACAACAGGCAATACAGCTGAAGAAGTATGACATTCAATTCCGGCTGTTTTGTGTAATTGAGAAACGGCTATACAAAGAGCAGATGCGGTCATCGGAGTGAAAACTCTGGTGGCCGTATTTTTTTGGAAAAATTTTGGGCATGTAAAAGCTTAAGTCCTGCCGGTATCCTGAAGCTATGAAAGGGAGAAGAATATGGCAGAGATCGGCAGAAAGCGTTCCGCTGGGAACAGTCAGGACAAAGAAAATTTGTATTCGGTTGGCGAGGTGTGCCGTCTTACAGGGACCACGAGAAAGACGCTCTTTTATTATGACAGGATCGGACTTCTGACGCCCAGCAGAAGAGACGGCGTGCAGAACTTCAAGGAATATGACAGTGATAAAGTCCGGAGACTCAGGAGGATTATACAGTACCGGGAGGCGGGGCTGAAGATCTCTGAAATCAGAGAAATCCTGGATGATAAAGAGGCAGATGCGATTCAAATCCTGCAGGATGCTTTACAGAGGATGAAAAATGAACAGTCAGGTATGGAAGAGAAGATCAGAAGACTGCAGATGCTGATTAAAGCAGAAACCGAACACCGCAGATAAAGGCAGCAGTGGCAAAGACAGGTAATAACAGGAGTCGAAAGGATCAGGTATAAGAGGTAGGGAATCGCCGTTCGGCGCTCTCTGCCATTGACCGTTCCTCGGGGAACAGATTTACACTTTCATTAATGGAATCATGAGGGCTTCGTTAAAAGAAGCGGCAGTAAAAAAAATCTGCTGCAAAAGCAAATGGACGGTATTGAGATACTGATTTGCAGAATGAACTTTAAGTGAATGGGAGGGTTGAAGTTATGAAACGAAAAATCATGTTAGTAGCTGCCATGGCTATGCTCTGCCTCGGATTTTCGGGCTGTGACCGGACTGCGCCGGAAGTGAGCGGCATTGGAAAAACTGTAGAAGCAGACTGTGATACGAAGCTGAATCTGGATGATTACCTGAATGATCATCTCAAAATAACAGATGCGACGGATGACGGAACGGTTGATTATAAACTCACGGATCTGGAGCACACGATAAACTGCGATGAGTCCATTTATAACCAGGAAACGGGAGACATTGATACGACGAAACCCGGAGAATACGATGTCGATGTAACACTGCAGGATGAGAGCAAAAATAAAACATCATTTTCATTCACACTTGTATTGCAGCCGTTAAAAATGGAGAGCACAGTCGAAGAAACAGTTGAAATGGATTGCGGGACAGAATTTAATGTGCTGGATTATCTGAAGAAAAACATAACCATCACAAATCAGAACGGGGATGTCGATTATCAACTGGACGACCTGGATTATACCATTGACTGTGATGATTCGGTCTACGATTCAGAAACGGGCGAATATAATACGGAAAAATATGGTGAACATAAAGTCGCATTGGTTCTGCCCGGCGACAGTGTCGACGGGAATAATGTTGTTTTCAATGTGAAAGTCGATCCGTTCGAGATGGAAAGCACAGTTGAAGACACAGTTGAAATGGATTGCGGAACGCCGTTCAACGCCATTGATTATATCAGGGAAAATGTGAAGTTAACGAATCAGGCTGGGGATAAAGAATATGACCTGAATGATTTCAAGTATACGATCGACTGTGATGACTCTGTTTACAATGCCAATACAGGAGATTTTGACACAACCAAATTCGGAGAATTCCCGGTAAAGCTTACGATTGATCCGGAAAGCTTCGAAAATAATGAGCTTTCTTTTACCGTCAAACTGAATCCTTTGGTTATCAACAAGGGTTATTATGTTTATGATAGCGGGGTCTCTTCTTCAGGCCTTGATTATCTCGGCTTCTGTGAATATAAGAACACTTCATCTGAAAACCTGAAAGTCAATTCAATTGAATTTCAGTACTTTGATAAAGATAACGTTATGGTCGGAAGTAGTGATATGCCTGAGTATTCGCTGGATTATCTGGAAAGCGGGGCAAGTGGATATGCGTTAGACACCTACAGTTCCTTTAACTCGGTAATTAGCAGCAGTGATGAGATTGCCAGAGTAGATGTACTTATTGATTATGGAAAAACAACCGGCGCAGATACCACGTCACTTCAGGTTGGCGATATGGAGATCACCAACAATTATGATAATAATGTGTCCGGATTTGCCGGGACAGCCGTGGTAACGAATCCTTATGACAAGAATGCGGAATATTTCTCTTTGCTGGCCGGAATGTATGATGCAGATGGAAACCTTGTAGGTGTAATGGACAGTATGGATTCTAATGGTATCGCTGCAGGAGCTCAGGCACGATGCACTGCCGCCTGGCTGCCGGACTCCAGGGAGATTCCGGATAAAGTGACATCCTTAAAGGCCAGTGCAAGAATCACATCGCTTGAAGGGCAATGATGGTACGAATCCGAAATGCCGTGCGAACGACTGCTTCGTGGGCGGATGCGGCTTCTTAAATGCGTAAATGATAAATGCGGTCATCGGAGTGAAACCTCTGGCGGCCGCTCTTTTTTAGATTCAAAACTATGTGCTCTTTTTTCTTTCATAGATAAAAATGGCAGCCGAATTTTACTGTTCGTGTCATGGTATGTATGACCGCCCGGAGCTATCCTTAATATATCAAATATTTGAGAACCAACTATAAAATGTGAGATCCGTAATGGCCAGGACGTGATTTTGGGTGTGTGGAGTTGTCAATGTGATTGGAGGTGATGATTCATCTGACGATGTTGAATAAAGAGCATATCTACTGTAAAGGCAAACAATGGATCATTATAGAAATTATCAAAGGAGGATTTTGATTATGCCAGTAGTACAGGAAGCATTTTATGTTCCGGAAGACATTATGATAAAACTGTTGAACGGCGATTGTCGTAGAATCGGTGGAGTCGTGAGGCGTGCCAACGGACCGGGTAATGGACAACTTGTAAAGTTTCTGGACCCTGTTGATACAAAAGTAGTAGAGCAAGCACAAGGTGTAGGGATAAGAATTTTGAATTTTGTTAAGAAAAATAAATATGGGCTGATAATTGGCACAGCAGTGGGTGTTGGCATTGTTGTTGTAGGAGGTTTAATCTACAATAATGTGAAAAATCGGGAGCCTGAGGTCATGAAGCAGTTCAGAGGATCTTTATTCGCATATATTGATAAGATTCGCGGTGGAAATTTGGACTTAGAGACGATTGAAGCATTGATGGAAGCACTTGATCAACTTAAAAAACATAAGAATTATGAGCAGTTCAAAATTGAACTTTCAACTGAAGACCTTGATGTACTTGTAGGGAAAATCTATGATTATACGATATGGTTGGCTGAGAATAATCAAATTGAACTTACAGAGGAGGAACGCAGTAAGACAAATAATTCTATCATAAACCTGCAAAATTATTTAAGAACCCAGAAACGAATATTTAAAGAAGCTGTTTAAAGATAGAAGCCTCATCACTATTACAAGGGACGGGATAAAATTCTGTAATTAGGCTTTCAGCGATATGGATGTGAGCCGGATGGCAGGATAGTTATTCAACCTTGGCCCCGGTGCTGCATGCGCAGGTGCATATAAGGCTGGGCATGCAGCATTTTCCTTCCTTCATCCCATAGAGACTTGATGAAGGCTCTCAGAAGTTGATCAGAATTTTTGATGAAATTGTCACTGAGATATTCTATCTCTTAGATAAAACATAATTTTCCAAATAATCTGAGAGCGATTTGCAAATTATTCTTATACCCGTAAATGAAGACTCATAGATCATTCTATTCTTAGTTTGCCATATAATTATTCCATCCATTGTTGTATTTTCAATCACATACAAGTCATCAGAAATTCTATTATCTATTTCCTTCTCTCGAAGAGTATTTTCCACTACATCTAACTGTTTAGATTTGCTGATACCAGTTAATGAATGTCCATTAACCATTGCAGCTCCGTAAAGCTTCAAATATTCTATGTAATCATCAGAAAATTGTAATCTCAAACGCTCTTGGGCATTTTTAATATCATCTTCCGAGGCACCCGTTCCATAAAAGGCTTCTTCTGTGCTTTTAATAAGTTTTATTGCGTCCATTGTCATCCTTTCACCGCCATACACTGTTTTAAATAATCCTTCCAAAAAGCATGTCTTTGCCGTGCCCACTCAGCATCTGGCACTCCTGATTCAGGATTATGCACTCCCGTTTTCCCTTCTTGGTTTAATATTTCAGGGATACATTTTCCACGATGCTGTTGCTGTTTCAAAATAGCAAGAGTTCCATCGGCATCTTGATTAACATGATGAATTTCATATGGCAGCCCATTTTCATCAACAGGTGAATAATTATGTTCAACTAACCACTTATTTGTCACTTCTGTTCCATCAGGTAAAGTAGATGTTCTGTCCCAGTCTATGTCCTGAACAAGAGCTAATTTTCCGTTTACCATCTGCGTTCGCAGGCCAGCATCCTTATAAACTTCGTATTCTGCCTTGCTTTTGAATTGTTTGATAATATCAAGTGGATACTTGGAATCTCTTTGAATTTCCGCGGCATCTTTCATTGAAAGCCCATTTGCCGTTGCCTTATGAAGACCCCATGTTTCAGATGCTCCGCCGGAAAGAGCACCCATTATAGCGCCCCATTTAAATCCTTCAGCGGCTCCTTTCGCGGCAGCAGACATTGCATCTGAAAAACTTCCTGTTTGATAACCCTTGACCAAACCGGCAGAAATTCCACCGATAGCGGCTCCTGAAAGAGCAGCCGTAGCTCCTGATTGTGCTCCAACAGCAAATATCATACTGATGGCAGGGGCAACACCAGCTGTTGCCACAGACACCGTAACGCATATTAAAAGTACACCGGAACCGATGGCAACGTCTTTCAGAATTTCTTCTGTAGAATGATCTTCGTAGCTTTCAACTTCAATTACCTTTGTCTGTTTTGAAGCATCATCAAAGGTAAATACGTATTTTTTTCCAGCGAATTGGGAATCAAGCTCTGCCTGAGTGAATCCAAAATAGATATTCTCCTGAGAATTATATTCAAGCTGTTCAATATATTCTTTCGAATAATAAACTGCTTGGACATTGTCTATGCAGTATTCATCACTGTCCAGGCTTTCTACAGCCTTCAGATAAATCTCATCACAAAGATAACGTTGCAGATCCTCGTCGCTCAGATCCGGATTACGGTCTGCCATTGCCTGAATTTCTATATTATCATCTGCTTCAGCAACACTATCAGAAACCGAATCAACCGATACGGATTCTTCCTGTACAGAAGTAGTGCTTTCTGCGATTGGCTCAGAGGTTGCAGTATCGGCGGATTGAGCGACGGATGAAGAGGTTTTCGACCCGGAGGTTACAGATGTTCCGCATGCTGTGAAAAAAATGGTAAATGCTAATAAAAGCGAAATGATTTTTTTCATTCAGTCTGCCCTCCCTTATCCTTGTGGTTGCTTCTGCCGGATTTTTTTCTTATGAGAAGTGCAACAATGATTAATACCACGAGTATTACCACAACAGCCACTTCGGGTAAATGCGATGTGATCCCCATCTCAGTTTCGGTTGCTTCGGTATTGTTGGAATCCGATATTTCGCTTGTAGAGTTACTTACTTCATCTGTTTTCTGTGAAGTAGCAGCTCCTTGAATTTGATCAGTTGACGTTTCATTGACCGATTCATTCGATTTGCTTTGGGTGGGTGCTGTTGTTACGGCCGCCTCTGCGTTATTTAATTCTTCCTGAACATCTTCCACGGGTGCGTCAATTGACCCGTCATCGTTGAATTGATAACCGTTACCCTGCATTTCTTTAAGATCAGTTATGGAGTAACTTCCGCCATAATCTTTTCCATATTTCACATATGCCTTCATCAAATTATCCGAGCCGACATATATTACTTTTGTTACCTCGTCCCTGGTTATTTCGTTTCGAACCGTAAATTCATAGATACCTTCGTCGGTAAATTCTTCCTGATCACTGGATATCTGGCTTACGCGAAGATCCAAACCATCAGCTGTAAGTACTTTCTTTTTCACACTCAGATCAAGATATCTGGATCTGGCAAGATCAAGTTTGAATCCGTTTTCTGTGTAAGGCACGCGAAGTTCAGCCCCGGTCTTAAGATCCATTGGGTAAACCATGCAATTTGAATTCCTCACTGAAAATTTGAAAGAGATCCTGTATGCACTATATTTTGCGGGCTTAGGAATTTTCCATGCCAGGGGAGAATTATCTTTGATTTCATAATCAAGTGCTACTTCATAATCTCCTTCTTCAAATAACTGCACCTTCGTATCCGCAGAGGTTGTTGCAGCAGCCGGCAGATAATCTGTATATACATTGGTACGACTTTGATTTTCGTAATTTGTGAACTTTACGATCAAGGCTCCGCGCTTGAAGTTCTGCGCTGGAACATGAAAAGCCTGATCCGAACCCTTTTCGTCCGGGTTGATACTGAGATATTCGTTTCCGTTTAGTGCATCAAGATTTCGCTGATCAAGTCGAAACCAAAGAGTGAGCCTGTCACCTACGTTTTTTAAAAACACGGGATTTTCTTTTTTGCTTTCATCGCCGTCATAATAATGAGCGTTTCCGGAAAAACCATTGATATAAAACTGTCCAAGACTCCATCCGTTCTGCATATCGTCAGTTTTTACGGCAGCAGTTCCTGAGTAACCATTGTCCATTCCTGTATTTACAGGATCAGAATTAAAATTATAAATTGGTTTGTCATCCGCTTTTGCGGCAAGAGCGCTCTCTGCCTCATTACAGATATAAAATTCATAAACTTCTACGTGTTCTTTGTAGTCATATTTTGACCATGCAGTAATAGGCCCTATTTTCTGGTTACCTGCTTTTTTCGGGTCTGATATGCCACTGTTACTTTATAGAAACAACCATTTACAAGCTGATTCATATTGGTGCTATAGAGCGAATCGGATTTGTTCTCTGGAACCGATTCAAATACATTGGTGTTAATGAGATCCGTTGACCAGTTTTTTCCGTCAAATGAGCTCTGGACAATTATCGCACCTTTACCAACCTTTTCATCCAACGATAGGCTGCCTATATTCTTGGATTTGTCTTCATACAGACACCACTCTTTGGAGTCATTAGCATTTAATAACTTACTGTCATATTGATAAACAAAGTTTATAGCTGATTTATCTGTATCCGAAGAATCATCATCTGTTCCGGTTGCGTTGTAAGATACAATCCCATCATGTTTTCCGTTTTCTTCCAATTCACCGGATACTAACAGAGTTCCATAAGTATTGTTCGACGAAGAGACTTCAGAATTCTTTCCTTCATAATCAAAATTCGTATCTTCACCATTCAACGTATAGATCTGACCACTGATTTTTATTTTGGAATTTGTAGCAGACACGGTCTGCGGAGTCATACAAAGCAACGCAGCTATGCAGGTAAGTATAAGGCTCAATCCTTGTATCTTTTTCATACATCTCCCCAATCATGTTTCGGTTTTGTGCTAAGAAAAACATAAAATAAAGGCATGAAGGCTCGTCGCTTCATGCCCAGAATTATCTATGTGAAACGAAGCCACACGTACAAACTTCACTAATCACAATTTTATCATTTTTGCCAAAAACATACTACTATCTGCAGGCATGTTGTGCAGATTGTGCAGATTTTCATAGCCGCAGAGTCTGGCATCTTCGCAGTCGCAGGAAACACATTCATCTGGTCCTGATATTTTTACAGGTACTTTTCTATATAGATTTTCTGCAATGCTGGTTCATAGATGATCTCCTTGTGCCGGATCGGAAGCTCAAGGAAGATTATCAGGCGTGTTTCTGCCTTGTTTTGATTTTTAGTAGATTCGAACATGAGCATATCTGTAGCCCGAGTCCTTGGGCAATCTTCTTCATTATTCAATGTCTGGGCATTGATAATGCGCTATCAAATCCAATTTTGATAGTGCATTCATTGTAAGAGAATTTAAGGAAAATAATCTATGCCCGCCCTTTTCGCCTGTGCTTCCTGATCCTTCCGCTCGATATGATAGACCCGTTTTCCTCTTTTAAACAGGCTTCCGGTCTGGTGAAAGTGGAACGGAACGTCATATTCAACGCACTGCACTTTTGTGATGATGATCCATCCGTAGTCGCAGAGTCTGGCATCTTCGCCGGATTCGCCTCCGCAGGAAACACATTCGATCTGGTCGTGATATTTTTCCAGAAACTTTTCTATGTGGATTTCCTGCAGCATCGGCTCATGGATGATCTCCTTGTGCCGGATCGGAAGCTCCAGGAAGATCGGCAGGCGCGTGTCTGCCTCGTACTGATTTTCACAGGTGCAGCAGATATGGACGTTGTCATAGCCGTCTCCCCAGTCATCCGGAAGCCCTTCATAAAATCGCTCCGGACGTTTGGTGACAAAATAGAACTGCAGGTCTGAGCGGATCTTCATCATCTGCCAGGCTTCCGGCCGCCATTCATCGGCATCCGGATGGAAAAAGTCGGAAGTAAAGCAGGTCATGACCGTGCAGTCTTCTGGTTTCAGTTTATAGTTTCCGTGGCGATCTTTTTTCAGCGGTAGATTGAAAGATGCCGTCTTTTTCACGATCGAGGCATCTTTTCCGAATTCCGCATCGCGGCGGTATACATAGCAGTTTTTGCAGCCGGTGCTGCATCTGGTGCAGCCGTGCCATGGATTCCAGAGTGGCATTCACTGCCTCTTGTTCTCCCGTTCGTTCTGCGCTGCAGATCCCGGAGCATTCACTTTCTCCTGGTTGCTCTGCTCTGCAGATTCCAGCGGGAACAATTCGCTGACTGTCCTGTGATAATATGCCGCAAGACGAAGAGCTGTGTAGACATTCGGGTACTGCATGTTATTCTCATAACGGTAAAGCGTTTTCGTGTCTATCTGAGCAGCGGCGGCGGCTTTTTCCCGGGTGAGCCCGGCGCGGACGCGGCATTTTTTCAAATTGTTGGATGGAAGGGTATTCAATCCGGATCGTCCTCCTTTGGCCGATCATCATCTGATCTGATTTACGCGAACGCCGCAATAACGAGATAAAACCTGCGAAGCGAATTTTATCTCGTTTGTGATGCAACGCGTGCACAACACAGAAACCATGTGAACGATTCCGTTCACCATACAGAGAATTTCATTGTCCGCATACTCTGCCAAAGATACGGAAAGAATCCATTTCCGGATTGACAGGGATGGGGTCATATTTTTTATTCAGTGAGATCAGAAATGTACCGGTCTCATCACTGCGGTATTTTTTGATATACGCATTTCCATTCAGACTGAAGATGCCGATTTCCCCGTTCTCCAGAGTTTCCTGACTGTGAACGAAGATCATGTCATGATCATGATATTTCGGCTCCATGCTGTCACCGCTGATCGCGACACCGAAATCGGCACCGGCTGCCACGTTCTCATCCACATCGAACATTGTGTAAAATTCGGAATCCAGAAAATTACCTCTGCCGGCGGATACACGGGTCTCATAGACACGCAGCCGTTTTCTGTGCTGCGCCTGCGCGTCCGTAAAGGGGATCACCTCCGCACTTCCGGTTGTTTCTTTTGCGTAGCATACAGGGTGTACCAGAGAATCAATGTAGGCGAGTACCTTTGCTTTTCCCTCGTTGTTCAGCATGGCCATCGGATCGGAAGGATTGTTTCCGAAGAACGCTTCCACGCAGTCAGGGATTTGCAGGATCCGGCACAGGTAGAGAAATGTTCTGGCACCGGGATCGAGCTTTCCGTTTTCCCAGGCGGAGACGGTCCGGTTCGATACCTGGATGCCTTCAGCTGAGAGCTTCTCAGTCAATTCCATCTGCGTGATATTGGATTTTTTCCGGTACTCCGAAATGATCTTCCCAATGCTGTTCATAAACACCTCTTTCTGCGTCGGCGTGGATATTCATTTTTCCGACGGGCCTTTGTATCAATTTATTTGTATACAGAGTATCACCCTGTACTTTAAAAATCAATGGAAAATCCATATATAATGGAATAATATGGCTTATCCGACCATTTAAATCCATTATTAATGGAGTTATACTCGCCAGTAGAAAGAAAACATACCGGCGTATCTGTAGAGGCTGAATTTGCATCCCTGCGGAACCCGCCGGAGTAAACAGGGGGGTGAACAGCGTGTATTCATTGCATAGGGATCGGCAGACCGTTTACATGATCGAAAATCATCGGGAAGTGCGGAAGGCATATGTTGTCCGCAGAGAAAGCGACTTTACGGTCATTGAACTTATGAATGGTGCCATGATCCGTTTGAGGAACAGCAGATTGTTTGAATCCAGAGAAGATGCGGAAAAAGAACTGGAGAAGTGGCATATCAGGGATCTGTCCGTGACGGAACCGGAGATGCTCTGGGCTGCAGACCGCAGAAGTATGAGCCTGCGTGAAAGACTGGGGCCATATGCGTATCCGCATTAAGAAACTAGGAATCATCGGAATTCCGGATGATCAATAGAGAAATATAGCTGCTTACAGGTTTTGAAAATTAAGAAAAGGACAGGAATGTTTTTGATAAGTCATGGGCATCAAATTTCGCCTGGGAGGAGGTTTTTTCCCTTTCCAAATCCCAGTGGTGTCGTGACGGCTTCTGAATGGTGACAGATACAGGGCGAAAGGGGATAGAAGGTTGGATTACATTGATGCAAACAAGTACTATCTGAAACAGATCTGCGTAGTCAATAAAGTGGATCAGAAAGAAATGAAGAAATATGCGGGAATCATCTGGAAATGCAATGATGCGGTAAAGCCTTTCCACAGAGGGAGCATCGAAGTCAATGCATACCGGGATCAGCGGATGATCGCACTGCAGTATTTGCAGTATGACCGACATGATCTTGGCATGGTGGAACGGTCGGCTTCATACCTTGCGATGACCAACGATCTGAAATCCATGGTCCGGGATACGGTTTATAAGGTACAGGATGTATTTGGAATGGCAGCGGACCGTTATATGGCGATCTATGAAAAGTTTTTCGGTTTTATGGGGGACGAACTTCATCGGGATTTACTGAACGACTACAGCGAAGCAGCACTCTACAGGATAAGATCAGAGGCACTGATTGCATTTGGTATTGTTTTTGACGAGATTATCCTGCCGGCAGTAATCAGGGAAAGTGACTCGGAGGATTCGCCTGAAGCACGGGTTAAATTAGCTGCGGAAATATGATGAATGCAGCATAGAAATGAATAGACGTAGAAAGCATCGGTCAACTGCGGCCGGTGCTTTTTTTGTGTAATATTTTTTGTGTAATAAATGCAATAGCGAGAAAGGTTTGGGAATGATGTTATTTTCGCCGCGATGAAAAAATAAGAACAGCCATTCTATGAGAAAAAAGTGAAAAAAGGATGAGAAAACGCTGAGAAAAAGAATAGAGAACAGTACAATCCAGATTAAAAAGAAGAGAGATTCATGTGACTGCAACATGCGATCAACCTGACAATTTTGAACTCCAATTCCGGGTAACATGAAGTATGTAACAAACAGAGAGGAGACAGCGAAGGCGGCGCTTCCGCCCGTTAAAAAAAACGGGTGGTTCGCAGCCCCTTCATGCTGCCTCCTTTTTTACGCGTGCAGCCACCCGAGGGCAATGCCCGGAAAGGTGACAGCAATGAGCAGAAAGAACAGAAACCAGAAGAACAACGTCTATGTAGTTATCAACCTGATCACAGAGTATGGCTGTCCGCTGAATGGCTGCAGGTATGCGGTCGCTTCTTCGCTCGGAGAACAGCAGCTCCGCAGAAACTGCGCGAAAGAACTGACAGAATTTGAACCCTACATCTATCTGACGGATGAAATGGCAAAGGCGATTTTAGACGGCAGAAGAAATGTAACGAGGTGGAACATGGCGAATCTGCGCCATGAAAATTTCTGCGGATATGTGGATGGATTCACTTCGGGAGCGAATATCACCCGGACAGATGCAGCCAGGGATCCGGCTGAAATTCTGATCGAGAGAGAAGAGGCGGAAAAAAAGAAGGCTTTCAGCAAAAAAGTGTATGAAGCGCTGAACTCGCTCACGGAAACGCAGAGACGGCGTATTATCCGCAGATATTTTGAGGAGAAAACGCTGGGCGAGATCGCAAGAGAGGAGGGCGTTTCAATCACTACAGTTGAGAACATCCTCAAACGGGCACTTAATTCCATGAGAAAAATTCTGGATGAAGCGGAACCGGTAAAAAAATGAAAAATCTTCGGTAAAGGTGTCGTAAAAATGCCGTTTTCTGTGACTAAAGGTGAAAGGGTTCCGCCGGAAAGTTTTTCGGAGGACCCGATATTACATGAACACTGAAAACTGCATATCCATTTCATCAGATACATTGCTTCCATGGACGGGTCAAAACCTGTCAGCCGAATGGATCCTCGCGATGACTGCTGACCGCACGAGCGATAGAAGGAATTCTGAAATGCCGGACTGCAACCGGCAGGGCGATGACGCATGGGAGTGACAATGATACTTCTGTCTATTCACAGCTCGGGCGGTAAGACCGTCGCACGCAATGAGGGCAGCCGGGGAAGATCTCCGCGGGGGCAGATTTCGCTCATGGAACCGGTAAGCAGCCGGTCTTCTGATGGATTCCTGGAAGCCGGGCGTCGGGGACAAACAGGCTTGAACATGTAAGACAATGGAGACCGTCGGGATTTTCCGGCGGTCTGTACATATAAAGAAATGAGGTACAGCAGATGAAAGATCTTAGAGCAAAAGAATATCACCGGGGCGATGTCTTCATGGCAGATCTCGGTGATGGGTTGGGTTCAGAACAGGGAGGAAAACGGCCGGTTGTTATTCTTCAGAATAATACCGGCTGCTATTTTTCTCCGGCGGTTACGATTGTTCCGTTTACGGCAACAATCAAGAAGCCGGGTCTCGTGACGCATTACATCATGCGCAGAACATCGTTTCTGAAGAATTATTCCATGGCACTCGCGGAGCAGATCCGGACCATCGATAAGCACAGGCTTATCTCTTATATGGGAAGGATGAGCCCGAAGGATCTGGAAGGAATTGCAGAAGCGGTGGAGGCACATCTTGGATTCGATCTTCCGGATAGTATCGAAGCACCATAAAATCCGGAAAATGTCAAGGATACCGTTTCCTGAAATATAGCTGTTCCGTATCATTGCCGGATTTCTGATTTCCCTTTATTTTGAACTCAATGAAGGTTTCTTCAACAGAAACTGATTTGAGGTGATGATATGGGGAAGAACGGGAAAAGGCGGTGGCCGTCGGAAAAAATCCTGCAGCGTGATTATTGGAAGGCGGATCAGCTGGCTAAAATGACGGGCGCGACCGAATCGCAGATCAGACGGAATGTACTGAACAGCAGGATTCGGCATGTAACCATCAGAGGAGAATGCTACATATCCCAAAAAGCATTTATCAGATGGGTGAATAAACAGCCGCATTATTCGCTGGAAAGCGAAGAGATTATGGAAGAACGGCTCCGGACATCAATAAGTGTCAGGGAATTTGCAGATCTGCTGAAGGTGAGCAGAACGACGGCAGAGAATATCCTGAGGTCCGCAACAGGAAAACGGATGCTGAAGACATTCTGGGCCGCAAACAGGATACGGATCACCAAGATGAGCTTTTTTCAATGGCTTGCTGTTGACAGCAGGTTCGGAATGGCAAAGAAACCTGATCATGAAAAGCCGCCGGACTACAGGAAGGCAGGTGAATATCTGACAGATGAAGAAGCTGCATCGTTGGCAGGCGTTTCCGTCTCATGGATGGCGCAGCTGAGAAGAAGGGGAGAATTTCCTTCCGTTCGCGTTTCATATCACGTAGTAAAGATTCCGTCGGAGGAATTTTTCACCTGGCTGGCAGACCGCAAACAGCAGGAGATCCTTACGAAACTGAGGCGGGGCAGATTTCAGGCAGCAGATACATAGGAAGAGGGAATGAAAGATGGCATTTATCAAACAAAGAGGCAAAACATATTATGTGGTTTATAAATACCTGGACAAAGAAGGGAGAAGCAGGCAGAAGTGGGAGGCGTTTCCTTCAAAGTCGGCCGCGGAGAGACGTTTAAAAGAGGTCGATTATAAAAAGGCTGTAGGGACACTGGTCATCCCCGAGTGCAGGAAACTGGACGATCTTCTGCAGGAATATGTCGAATCACATGGGAAGGAACGCTGGTCTGTTTCAACATATCAGGCCAATCTCGGACTGATTAGGAATTATATTTCGCCGTATATTGGAAGGATGAATATCTCAGATATCAATACCCGTGTGATCGAGACATATTACAGGAAACTGCAGGCGCTGCCGCCTGAATGTACGGGATGCAGGTGCGGGCACATTACACCGAGCATGATCCGTGATATACATAAGCTCCTGAAAAGCTGTTTCAAAATGGCTGTTAAATGGGAACTTCTTGAACGAAATCCTGCGGAATATGCGGAAGTACCGAAATATCGTCCGAAAGAACGTGATATCTGGACGGCGGAAGAACTGTTTCATGCCATCGATGTGTGTGATGATGACGGCCTGAAGCTCTGCATGAACCTGGCCTTTGCATGTACAATGCGCATCAGCGAGATCCTTGGACTTACCTGGGACTGTATCGATATTACGGATGACGCTGTCAGGGAAGACAGAGCGTATCTGTACATCAACAAGCAGATCCAGCGGGTGAACAGAAGTGCGCTGGAAGCTCTCGACGACAAAGATGTGATAAAGAAGTTTGTTCCGGCAGATGAACATGCAAAATCGATAATTGTATTGAAAACACCTAAGACGCAGTCAAGTATCCGCAAGGTTTTTCTTCCGAAGACCGTGGCCGGGATGCTGAGCGAATGGAAAGCAAAACAGGAGGAACTGAAGGAGATACTTGGTTCAGAATATGAGGACAATAATCTCGTGATCTGTTCGGAATATGGCGGCCCTGTTGAGGAAAACGCCATAAAGAAGAAGTTTGATAAACTGATCAGGAAGAATGGTCTCCGGAAAGTTGTTTTTCACAGCATCCGCCATACAAGTATCACATACAAGCTCAGGCTGACCGGCGGAGATGTAAAGGCTGTTCAGGGAGATTCCGGACATGCACAGACCAGTATGGTCACAGATGTGTATTCCCACATTCTGGATGAGAACAGGATCAGGAATGCGGAAGAAGTTGAAGCCGCTTTCTATTCTGGAAAAGCACCGGAGCATCAAAAAAAGACTATTCCGGCAGACACCGAAGATAATATGAAGGTGATTGCTAACCTGCTCCAGAATAAGGAGCTGATGGCAGTGATCAAGACAATGATGGGTTAAAACTTTGAATAGTGCATTCTCCATTTTCAGCAGCGCAGCAGGATAGAAGTTTCGGCGCGAGTTGACATTCAGCCGGTGAAAAGCTAAGATATAGATACAGAAAAGGTGCCACCGGTAAACGGTTAGCCCTTTACGTTAGGAAAAAATAACCGCACGCTTTCTGAGGGCTGGGCGGTTATTTTTTTGACCTTTTTTCTATATCCTTACCAATCTGGTAACCAATTCCGAAGCAGGTAGCTCCAAGTGAAATAGCACCAATAAGTATTGATACAATATCCATTCACAGGCCCTCCTTTTTGGCTTTCGCCGATCTGGAGGGTAGGGCAAAAATTGCTTACCCTCCGAAATAAACAGGAGGGCCAACCGTCCACCGTCATGGTGACACCCACGACAGTATAACATATCAGAATTTCATTTACCCCATAAAGTTATGTAAATGTCAAGGATAGTAATCGTCGAAAAAAGCTGCCGTCGTATCATTGCCGGAATGTAGATTCTCCACTATGTTGAACTCAATAAATAAGTTTATTGGTCCAATATGAGGATTTGTAAAGGAGGGCAGATACTATGGCAGTAACAGAAGACAGACGAACATACACCATATATGAAATTCAGGATATTTTAAGAATTGGTCGTTCGACAGCATACCGCCTGGTGCATACAGGTGAATTTCGTAGTGTGCGGGTAGGCGGGTAGATAAGAATCGTGAAAAGCAACTTTGATGAATGGCTGGATCAGGATAATATCTGTCAGAACAATACTTCTTCTTCAGCAATTTCAGCTGACGAGAACGGTTCTTCAGATGATAATCATGTTAATGAGGAATCGGATAATCCTGTAGGTCAGATGGAAAGTGACGCAGCGGCTGATCGCAGTGACAATGCGGATGGTAGAAATCAGGGGTTAAGCATATCTGCAGATATCGCTATGCTGATTAAACTTATGAAGGACCCGGATGCAGTCAGAATATTAAAAATGCTGGCTGGGATGAATCAGTAATGCTAATTATGTCCATCCATCTTTTGCAAGAGCGTGGTAATAAGCCACCGTACTAGAAGAAATGTAAGATGAACACGGAGATATGTGCTATCAGACAACACTGTGATAGTGCATCTGATTAAGAAAGGAAATAATCTGATGGAAGATAATAAAAGAACATATACTGTAAAAGAGATACAGAAGATATTGGAAGTAAGCAAACCAACAGCATATCGAATCGTAGAAAGCGGAGCATTTCGTTCGATTAAAATTGGAGGCAGCATCAGGGTTTCAAAAAAGAGTTTTGATGAATGGCTTGACAATCTGGAGAATGGGGATGATTATACAAACAAGAAATGTAATTTACCCGAACCGGATCAGGAAAATCCAGGTGATTCTGATTTGAAAAGAACAGAATCAGTGAACGAGGAAGTTGGGAATAAAGAAGTCAGCGCCGATCAGGCAGCGGATGTTATGATGCTGTTGAGTTTAATGAGGAATCCGGAAACTGCAAAGTTACTGCGTAGTATGGCTATGAGATGATGCGGCATTTTATGGAGGGCGGCGGTCACTTATGCGAAAACCAGCAGCCGCTCTCCACAAAGTCGGCCGAAATAAGATGCCGCATTATTGCAACCCGTTTTCCACCGATACTGTGTTTTTTGGTGCTTTACTATAGCGAACGAATCAGAATAATGAAAAAGCTGAAACCAAGAAATATAGGATAATTCTTACCTTTTGTCATTGATGTTATGATTGATTAAAACTGAATAATGTTCCTCCTAAGCGGAAGGCCGGCGGTTCGAATCCGCCCAGGAACGCTAATTTGGAGGGCGGGGACCGAAAAAATCGGTTCCCGCTTCTTCTATCTCGTTTGAAGCCGTGTGATAATCCTCGATTAAAAGAACTGGTCTACCCGCTGATGATACAGACGTTTTCTGTTATGGTATCACGCAAGATACTATGTTAGAAAAATCTGCGTACTTGATATGAATTTGAAATACGGTACGATATAAATACCAGGAACAAAACAACGATCATGAATTACAAGAAGGGAAAAGAAAATGAAGAAGACGTTTGGAGCAAAAATTGGGTTTGTACCGTATGCGTCAGTTATTATCGGAACGTATGATGAGAATAACAACCCGGATGCTATGAATGTGGGCTGGGCTATGCAGGTTGGTTCAAAGGAAGTTGCAATCAACATTATCCAGCATAAGACTTTGGACAATTTGAAGATCAATAAGGCGTTTACGATGGCATTTGTGACCAAAGAGACTTTGGTGGCATCGGATTATGTTGGCCTTGTGTCTGCAGCCACGGTACCGGACAAAATCAAAAGATCCGGACTGACCTGTGTCAAATCCCCTTATGTAGATGCTCCGGAATTTGAAGAATATCCGATGACCTTCCATTGCGAGGTGATTTCGATCAAAGAGGAATTCGGTAATACCAGAATCGTGGGCAGAATCAAGGAAACTACCATTGATGATCAATATATCGGGAAGGATGGAATTCCTCAGGTTCGTAAAATGAATATTGTGTGGTTTGAAGATACAAGCAAAGATTACATTATGATGGGAGAAACTGCCGGTAAGGCTTTTTCTGTTGGAAAAACTCTGATGAAATAAAGCATTCGTATCAGTTCCGGATTGCACCAAAGGGAAATATCAACCAGAAAATGGAGAAGCGGTAATCGTTATGTGAGGGTCAGAAGTCTGTAAAGGCAAAGAAACAATGATCAGGCGTGAAGAGATATTCGAATATGTGAAAAAGAAATATGAAGTGGTGGAGGATTATCCTCTGCCAACCGCTTCGACTTTTCCGGTAATGAGACATCCAGACACCCGCAAGTGGTTTGCGATTATCATGGATGTTCCGAAGGATAAGCTGGGATTGACCGGACAACAGAGGGTGGATGTTATCAATGTAAAACTAAGTGATGCTCTGCTTGTGGATGTAGTGACGCGGCAGGACGGATATTTCAAAGGATATCATTTTAACCGTGGAAATTGGATCTCCATCCTTCTTGATGGAACGGTTCCTTTCGAAGATATCTGCAGATGGATTGATGAAAGCTTCCTCGTAACGGCTTCCAAACAGAGAAAGCAGGAGTATCGTCCACCAAAAGAATGGATTATTCCGGCGAATCCGAAGTATTACGATACAAAACACGCGTTTGATGAGAAAAGCGAAATAGACTGGAAGCAGGGGACAGGAATCAAAACGGGTGACATCGTGTTTATGTATGTAACCGCCCCGGTATCGGCTATTCTCTATAAATGTAGGGTTACGCGGACAAATATCCCTTATGACTATACGGATGATCATCTTACGATCAGATCAATCATGAAGATCGAACTTCTTGAGCGGTTTAAGCCGGACAGGTTCACATTTCATGTTTTGAAAAATGAATATGGCATTTATGCTGTCAGAGGGCCGAGAGGTGTGCCGTATTCTTTAAGCGAGGCGCTGAAAACCTACTGCGATGTATAGAAAGCGAGGCAGATGTAAAGCATTTCATAAAAACATATTTTCTGAATTGATAAAGAAGAGGGACTGATATGGCAGTGGCTTTTACGGTCACTGTCTTTTGCTTTATGCTGATTTAAAGCTAATCAGTGTTGCAGATAGCGTTGCGGGAAAACCCATAATTAAGGTATAAATACGATATTTACTGTGACATCGCTGCCTCTGAGTGCTCAGTCCGACGATTTATTTCAGTAAACAATTTGATAAATCGCTGCAAGGGGTGCTGTCAACCACTCCATGATGTAACGCCACTTTAGATAGCAGTATCTATTGGGGTTAAAGGTCGGAGACGTAAGTCGTTAGTACGACTGGGCAGTTACAAGCCCATGACCTTTAGGTCGTGGGTAGTTGACCTTATTTTCTTGCCAGGACCGTGATCCATGGTTTGCTTGGATGACGGTCTGTAGTGACCTCCGGGAATCCTGCCTGATTAAGTGCCCTTGCGATCTGCTCCGGGGTATAACAGGTCATGCCGTCGATAATATCCTCGAACTTCTTGCCAGCGGCATCTTTGCCGTCGGATTCGTTACAGATAAGGAAGAAGCCATCCGGTTTCAAAATATTCGCTATTTGCGCGAAACATTTTTCGAGCCCCGGCCAGAAGTAAATGGTCTCAAAGGCAGTGGCAAGATCATAGCTGTTTTCTTCAAACCGCAGGTTCGACACATCGCCCTGCTGCACCGTGCAGCGTCCTCTGGCTATCATCACTTTGTTATATTGTGCCGTTTTTTCCACGGAAAGAGGCGAGTAGTCGATCGCCGTCAGATGAGCATCCGGATAGCGTCTGAGCAGTTCTCCGGCGTTACGCCCCGCACCGCATCCCAGCTCAATAATTTCCTCTGGTGCAACTTCAGATAAATGATCCATGCCCCAGTCCGCCAGCTTCGCGTGACCGGAATTCATTGTGCTTAGCATGAATTTGCCCAGCAAACCTTCCGGCTTGCGCGTTTGACCCAAAAAGTCCTTCACCAACCCCATCGCTCAGCCCCTCCTTTTGGATATGCTGTCGTATTTGTTTTTCGATCCTTGTGAGCTCCGCTTATGCAAAATTTGTTTGATAAGCAATGCTCCGATTATCTTAAGAATACCATAGTTCAACACATCTAACAATTGATAAAGCAACATAACTTTGTAAAAAATTGGATCCAGCGCAGAAAAAGAAGAAGCGGAAGGTGCAACAAATAGTTTCCTGAAGCAGGAATATGGCTCCCAGGAGTGGCAAACGATTCTATCCTGATATTCCAGATAAAAAGCTTGACAGAATTAATGTAATAATATATATTACAACTAAAGAACGTAAATTGTAGGCGAAAAATTTTAACAGATGATGGTGAAGTAAGGTATACGAGGAGGAAAGTATATGGATGCTCAAAGCTGTCTTAATATTCTGTGGGGAATCAAGGATGTGGCCTTTGCCACGGTGAATGATGAGGGAAAACCGGAGGTCCGGATCATCGACGTGATGATCGTAGAGCAGGATAAGCTGTATTTTTGCACAGGGCGCGGAAAAGATTTTTACCGTCAGCTCCTGAAACACCCGGACGTTGCTGTCACCGGCCTCAACAAGGATTTTCAAATGGTCCGGCTGTCGGGTAAGGCAGAAAAACTTGCGGATCAGAGACAGTGGATTGACCGTATTTTCGAGGAAAATCCGGTGATGAACGGCGTGTATCCGGGAGAAAGCCGCTATATTCTGGAACCGTTCTGTATCAGCAAAGGAGAACTGGAATTCTTTGATCTCGGAAAAAGCCCGATTTATCGTGAAAGCTTTGTGTTTGGCGGGGAGGAAGTTTTGGATGAGGCGCTGCAGGAAAAAGGGAAAGAGGCAATAAGCTGTCGTGCACCGCGTGAAAAGGGTTTCCTGATCACCGACGCCTGTATCGGCTGCGGAAAGTGTATGCGCGGCTGTCCGCAGCAGTGCATTACGAAGGGAACACCATTCCTGATCCATCAGGAGAACTGCCTGCACTGCGGACTCTGCTTCGAGAACTGCCCGGTTCAGGCAATCGTGCACAGAGGAGAATAAGATGCTGAAGGATATTTGGATCTTACTAACCACAAGATGGGATTTTTTCGGAAAACTGCTCCTTGAGCATATCGAGATTTCGATCGCGGCAATTCTGATTGCCATTGTGTTCGGAGGACTTGTCGGGATTCTGATCAGTGAATATCAGAAAAGCGCGAAGCCGACACTTGGCGTCATTAACTTTCTCTATACCATACCCTCGATTTCGATGCTGGGTTTTCTGATCCCCTTTTCCGGAATCGGTAATGCGACGGCAGTGATTGCACTGACCATCTATGCGTTGCTCCCGATGGTGAGGAATACGTATACAGGCATGACCAACGTGGATCCTGCGATTCTGGAAGCGGGAAAAGGTATGGGCAGCACGAAGAAACAGATTCTGTTCCGTGTGCAGCTTCCGCTGGCGATGCCGGTGATTCTTTCCGGTATCCGGAACATGGTTACGATGACAATCGCTCTTGCAGGTATCGCGTCTTTCATCGGCGCCGGCGGTCTTGGCGTCGCGATCTACCGCGGCATTACAACGAATAATGCGGCAATGACGATTGCGGGCAGCCTTCTGATTGCCATTCTGGCCCTTATAGTGGATTTTCTTCTAGGCTTTGCAGAGAAGAGACTGAACTTGCATGGAAAGAAGGCAAAAAAACAAAACCGGATCATGGCTGTGACAGCTGTCGCTTTGATTGCCTGCCTGATTGCAGGCATTGCGATTCCCCGCCGGAGCAATAAGGTGATTCATCTGGCTACGAAGCCGATGACCGAGCAGTACATCCTCGGAGAGATGCTGAAAACGGTAATTGAACAGGATACGGATCTGACTGTAGATCTGACGCAGGGTGTCGGCGGCGGTACATCCAACATTGAACCGGCTATGGAGAGCGGGGAATTTGATCTCTATCCGGAATACACCGGAACCGGCTGGAACATGGTTTTGAAGCGGGACAGCCTGTATTCGGAGGATCAGTTCGAGAAACTGCAGAAAGAATATCTGGACAAGCTGAGTCTTACCTGGGATGTGATGCTGGGCTTCAACGATACCTACGGCATTGCAGTCCGGAAAGAGATTGCGGAACAGTATGGACTTAAGACTTATTCCGACCTGCAGAAAGTCAACGGAAAGCTGGTTTTCGGAGCTGAGTACGATTTCTTTGAGCGGCAGGACGGCTATGACAAGCTCTGCAGCACCTACGGACTTACTTTCAAATCGACCATCGACATGGACATGGGATTGAAATATCAGGCAATAAACAGCGGAAAGATCGATATCATGCCTGTGAATACAACAGACGGGCAGCTTTCCCAGGCGAATGTCACAGTGCTTCATGACGACAAACAAATGTATCCGTCCTATCAGTGCGGTATCGTCGTTCGTCAGGAGATTCTTGACAAGTATCCGGAGCTTCAAACAGCACTGCAGAAATTTGACAAAATTCTGACAGAATCCGATATGCAGGAAATGAATTACAAAGTAGAAACGGAAAAGAAGGAGCCTGCAGATGTGGCGAAGGCATTTCTGACGGAGAAGGGGCTGGTGAAATGAAAATGAATATAGCAATTGAGTTCCGGCATGTCCGGAAATCGTACGGGGATACCGTCATTATCCCGGATTTAAATCTTAAAATCGGTAAAGGCGAATTTATCACCATCGTCGGTTCCTCCGGATGTGGCAAAACAACGGCACTGAAAATGATCAATGGTCTGATTCAGCCGACGAGCGGTGACATTCTGGTCGATGGAGAAAATATCCGGAACAAGGATCTGATTGCGCTGCGCCGCAGGATCGGCTACGCAATTCAGGGAAGTGTTCTATTTCCCAATATGACGGTAGAGCAGAATATCTCTTATGTTCCGAGCCTTCTGAATAAGAAGGATAAAGAAAGGACAGCAAAGGCAGTGGACAAATGGATGCAGATCATCGGACTGGATCCATCTATGAAGGAGCGCTACCCCTCAGAGCTTTCCGGCGGACAGCAGCAGAGGGTCGGGATTGCCAGAGCGCTTGCGGCCTCTCCGGATATTATGCTTATGGATGAGCCCTTTGGCGCGGTGGATGCGATTACCAGGGAACAGCTCCAGAAGGAGCTGAAGGAGATTCATAAGAAAACAGGAATCACGATTCTCTTTGTCACGCATGACATTGAAGAAGCCTTGAATCTCGGTACAAAGGTACTGGTGATGGATCACGGAGAAATCCAGCAGTTCGGGATGCCGAAGGAATTGCTCGAGAAACCGGCGACAGATTTTGTGAAGAAGCTGGTCGAGAAACAGCGCAGGATGTGCTTCCTTCCGGAAGGGAAGTTGAAGGACTGCGAGTACTGCGGCGCGGCATGCGGAGAAGTCGCAGGCTGAGACGGCGGAAAAAAGTTTTCCTTATATTATGGGAGGAGCACCTGATGTATTTTTTTAATCCAGATAGGATCATGACAGATGATTCGAAAATGAGCTTTGATCAAAAAATTTCTGTGCTGCAGGAACAGCTTGCAAACGCGGATGCGGTTGTGATCGGAGCGGGGAGCGGTCTTTCGACTGCGGCAGGATATACCTACTCGGGAGAACGATTCGAGAAATATTTTGCCGATTTTGAGAGAAAATATGGGTTTCGGGATATGTATTCCGGAGGTTTCTATCCGTATCAGACGATGGAAGAATTCTGGGGATACTGGTGCAGGAATATCTGGATCAACCGGTACGCACCAATCCCGTCAGATCTCTACGGGCGGCTGCTTGCACTGGTAAAGGATAAAGATTATTTTGTCCTGACGACCAATGTGGATCATTGCTTTCAGAGGAGCGGTTTCGATAAGAAGCGCCTTTTCTATACACAGGGTGATTATGGCTTGTTCCAGAGCAGTTCCCCTGGCAAAGAGGCGAAGAAAAGGACCTACGATAACTACGAGGTCATCCGCAGGATGATCCTTTCGGAAGGATATCAGATCGAAAAGAATGGAGAACTGATTGTCCCGAAGGATACAAAGGTCAGAATGACGGTGCCGTCTGATCTTGTTCCGGTATGTCCGGATGATGGAAAGTTGATGACTACGAATCTTCGTTGCGACGACAGCTTTGTGGAGGATGAGGGCTGGCATCAGGCAGCGGAGCGGTATCAGGAATTCCTGCGCCGGCACGAACGGCTTCGCGTTCTGTATCTGGAACTCGGGGTCGGCATGAATACGCCTGTCATCATAAAATTTCCATTCTGGGAATACACAAAGAAGAATCCGAATGCCTTCTATGCATGCGTAAACCTGGGCGAAGCTGGCTGCAGCCGAGAGATCGTGAAGAGGAGTGTCTGCATTGATAAGGGAATCGGAGAAGTTTTGAATATGCTTGACATACAGACTTAATTTGTTAATCTGACGAGGTCAGATTTCCGGTTACAGGAGGAAGATGATATGAATGATAATGAACAGATGGACAAACTTCATTTTCTGATTAAGTGTCTGGAAGCAGAAATGCCGGAGTATGCGGGATATGCTCTTCCAGATGACCCGAAGCAGGCATTTGATCTGTATCGGGCGCTCTGCAATGTCCGTATGCCGTCGGGGGATACCGGGCATACATTACCGGATGATTTTTATACGGTGCAGTCGGAAGTCTTAAAAGGCATCACCGTGGAAAAGGGAATCACTGAGGCGGCGGACCTGCCGCCGGCCGGGCTGGATCATCGTCTTTTTCTATGGCAGGGTGATATCACAACGCTTAAGGCCGATGCGATTGTGAATGCTGCCAATTCCCAGATGCTCGGGTGCTTCTCTCCGCTACATGGCTGCATAGACAACATGATTCACACCATGGCAGGTGTGGAACTGCGGGAAAAGTGTTATCAGATCATGAAAGAGCAGGGACATGAGGAGCCCACTGGCGAGGGAAAGATCACGCCGGGCTATAATCTCCCCGCGCGCTATGTGATTCATACGGTTGGACCGATTGTGTCCGGTTGGCTCACGGGGAAGGATAAGGAACTGCTGGCCTCCTGCTATCGGTCGGTTCTTTCCACAGCTTCCGGTCATCAGCTGGAATCTGTTGCGTTTTGCTGCATATCCACCGGCGTTTTCCATTTTCCGCAGGACAAGGCGGCAGAAATTGCCGTGAGTACGGTAAGAGGCTGGCTTGATGAACATCCGGAGACCTCCGTGCATCGTGTCATTTTTAATGTGTTTAAGGAGAGCGACCGTGAAATTTACCGGGAGATTTTATATCCATCGGGTACAAATGCCCGGGCGGGGCAAAATCAAAAGTGATGTAATATACGATAAAGGGAGAGGTTTTGTGCAGAGGTCAACGAGAGGTACGATAGAGGGAGAGGCTTTGTGCAGAGGTCGACAAGAGGTACGTTAGAGGGAGAGTCTTTGTGCAGATATCAACGAGAAAAACGATAGAGGGGGAAATTTTATGCAGATATCAACGAAATTTACAATAGCGATTCACATCCTGGCGGCGGTGGAATATTTTGGCAAAGAGGAAAAGGTGACCAGTGATTTTCTTGCGTCAAGCATTGGGAGCAACCCGGTGATCATCCGTAATCTTATGTCGGATCTCAAAAATGCCGGGCTGATTGAAATCAAGAGGGGTCCGGGAGGCATTGCGATCACAAGATCACTGGATCAGATTACATTTTATGATGTGTATGAAGCTGTGGAGAAGAACAAGGAAGATCTCTTCCACTTCCATGACAATACGAATCCTCTGTGCCCGGTCGGCAGAAATATCCACGCCGCGCTGTATGGCAAATTGCAGGATGTTCAGAAAGATTTTGAAGAAAGCCTGAAAAAGCATAGGCTCAGTGATGTGATCTCTGATCTCTACAAAGAAATAGAGATGGAGGAGGCAGAATGATTAAACCGATAGTAAAAGATGTATTTTTCCTCGGACAGAAATCTGAGGCAGCAACGAGGCAGGATCTGTCCGTCGGACAGGATCTCATGGATACCCTGCAGGCGAACCAGGATCACTGCGTCGGCATGGCGGCAAATATGATTGGAGTGAAGAAAAGAATCATCATTGTCAACATGGGCTTCATGAATGTCGTGATGTATAACCCTGTCATTGTGAAAAAAGACACACCGTATGAGACGGAAGAAGGCTGTCTGTCGCTGCCCGGCGTACGGAAGACCATGCGGTATCAGAATATCGAAGTCGAATACTATGACAGCAGCTGGAAGAAGCGCCGCCAGAGCTGTTCCGGGTGGACGGCACAGATCATCCAGCATGAGTGTGACCATCTCGCGGGGGTTATTATATGAGTGCGCCGGAATCATGGAAAGCGGCTTATCGAGAGCTGCTGGACACAATCATTCGTATGGGCTACCCGGAGGAATTCGGCAAGGCAATCGCGAAGAATCTCGGATCAGAAAAGACCATGCGCCGCATGACGGCATATCTGTATGCCGCAAAGCCGCGGACGGCGGAGGAAATCGCTGATGAGATGCTGGCGATCATGAGCGACCGTGAGCGGTGGATCGCGAAGAAAGAGGCGGAGACAGCCAACGCCAGATATAATGAGTTTCTTAACTATGGATTCGGTGAAGGTGACGAAGATGATTGATTGCATGTGATGCCGCTGCACAATATGAAATTTATCCTGATGAATCTTTTGGACGAAGGGGCAATTTCTGCCACGGATTTTGACGGATTCAGTGAGGAATTGAGGGGTGCGCTGCTCACTTACATGGAACTCAGAGACCGCAGAAAAAAGTGAGAGGGTATTGCCATTTGTTAATGTGTAGCAGCAGAGAAAAAGAGTGCAAGGTCAAAAATAAGAGTGCAGGGCTTTAGACGATTATACAGTGGGAATCAGCATGCAGACCGTTCCGTTACCGTATTGCCGGAAGTTGTGCCGCCGAAGTAGTAGCGAAAGCCGGAGCCGTTCGTTGAATCCCTGGGCTTATCTCTTGTAAATAGCTTCAAAAATACTCTCATCTGATTTCTCCTAAAAATGACATAAGAAAAGCACCGATCCGTGATATGGATTGGTGCTGGTAAAAGTACTTATTCGTTATCATTTGTGGCATTCAGTATAATATCAAGCATTTGCCTTGGAGTTACTATATATGGTTTTATAGGAAAATGCTTGATATTTCCGGTTACGAGATATGCATCTTCATCTTTTCTGGCCTGCATCGTAACTTCGTAGAACACTCTGTCTTTCGAATCCGGAAGATCAATATCCAGGTGTTCTTCAGAAATATCCAGTGCATGAGAAACAAACTCATCGATGATATCTTGGACAATTTTCTCTGTAAGATGAAACTTCGGTCGTAAAAGAACAGAACGGTATTCTTCAAGAATTTCTTTATTTACCAGAGGAACAATTACGTTATTGAATGTCAGGTTTACTATGCTTCCGGGGACGGATTTCCATTTAAGTGCTGCAGAAACCAGAACGTTGGTATCAATCACTGCAAAATATTTCACAGACACCTCACTTTCTGGCTTCTGCTATTTCGGCATTGATTTCATCAAGCGTCATATCCGAGATACCATTTTCTTCCGCAATCCGGCTGGCACGCTTCATAGCAGAGACGCCCTTGTTTTCAGATGCCTCATCAATTTTCATGCTGAAAGGGATGCCCCGATCTCTGACCAGTCTGGAGACACACATTCTCAGATAGGATGGCATGTCCAGACCCAGCTGATCTAAAATTTGAGTTGCCTCGGTTCGCTCGGTTTCGTCTGTACGGAATTGAACAAGTGTGTTTGCCATAAGAACACCTCCTTTTCTGATTTCATACTAGCACAAAGCAAATACAAATGCAATCATATGATTACAAAAATAGAATTCCCCGGTCATCGTAAATCGATTCGCCGCTGTCATTTCCGCAGCGGATCGCCCGGTTAAGCCCCATGATCATGGCGACCGCGCCGTCGATTTTCTCCTTTGATTGTAAGCGGTAAACCGCCAGTACCTTATTAAAAAATACAGCTGCCATTTCTGGCAGCTGCAAGTTGCTAGTTAAGTTGTTTCCTGCATTCCGCCGGTAGATCCTGAGACCAAGGTTCGAGCTTTTTCAGGAAGGTTCTATCTGTGTCTTCCATATGCTTTGGAATCTCTGTCAGGAGTAATTCGAAGTATCGGAACGGATTCAGATGGTTTGCTTTCGCCGTTTCAGCAATGCTGTAAATGATAGCGCTCGCTTTTGCCCCGGCAATCGTGTCAATCATCAGCCAGTT